>JBOHSV010000024.1:0-4559 GCA_050921735.1 Gemmatimonadales bacterium
GGCTGCGGCGCCGCGACCGCGCGACGGGTGAGCGCGCCGTGCGCCTGGCCGACGTATTCTGCGGACAGGCCCGCGGCCGCGTCGCCGCCAAGTTCCGCGGGCTGTGGCGCAACGAGGACGTGCCGACGTATCGCGTGGCGCAGGAGGTGCTGAAGGGCGAGCACCGCTGGCTGGAAGAGGGAATGGTGAACCTGGGCTAGAGGCGTTACGCGTTGCGCGCGACTACGCGGCCTGGTGCGCGATCATGATGCTCTTCAGCCGCTCCGGCGACTCCCCGACGCCGTCGGCATAGGGCGAGGGGTGCCCCTCGGGTTCGAGCACGACCGTGGGGCAGACGAGCGGGAAGCGCCGGGCCCGGATCCGCTCCGCCGCCACCTCGGTGGCCACCGGCGTGGCGATGACGATCGTGCGCGCCCCCAGCTGCTCGGCGGCCTTCGCCGCCGCGAGCGCCTTCCACGGATACACCAGCTGCCCGTCCACGATCACCGCGGTGCGCCCCTGCAGCGCCTTGATGGGGCGCTGCGTGCGGTACAGCACGAGGTCCTGGCGGACCTGGGCGCGCGATTCCTCGATGGCCGCCTGGAGCTTCTCCAACAGGTTCATGCCGGGCTGGAAGTCGGGGTCGAGCTCGGCCGGCGCCTGCTCCGCCATCGCGCCCACCGGGGCGAGGTTCGAGCCCAGCCGGATGAAAGACGCCACGATGACGTCGAACTGCGCCCCCAGGGCCTGCGCCGCGTTCGCCGCGATCTCCACGCCCTCCGGCGTGATCCCCAGCAGGACGCAGGACAGGTAGCCCCGCGCCGCGAGCTGCTGGCCCAGCAGCGCGCCGGCGCCGGACTTGGTGGGGTAGAGACTCGTGCGAGCGGGGGAGGTCATGGGTCGTTAAGATAAGACCGAGCGGCGGCAGGCGGCAAAGGGCGGCAGTGTGTCGCCGTCGCCGCCTATTGCCGCCCGTTGCCGTCCCTTATCTTTCCCCGTCCCCCGATCCAGGACTCCCGCCGTGCCGAAGGACACCCTCACCCTCACGGACAACCGGACCGGCCAGCGCTACGAGCTCCCCATCCAAGACGGGACGATCCGCGCGGCCGACCTGCGGCAGATCAAGACCGGCCCCGAGGACTTCGGGTTGATGGCGTACGACCCGGCGTTCACCAACACGGCGTCGTGCCGCAGCGCGACCACGTTCATCGACGGCGAGCGGGGGGTTTTGCGGTACCGCGGCTACCCCATCGAGCAGCTGGCCGAGCGGAGTTCGTTCCTCGAGACGGCCTACCTGCTGCTGCACGGGGAGCTCCCCTCCGCCGGGGAGCTGGACGGCTGGGTCTACAACGTCACGCATCACACGATCATTCACGAGAACATCAAGAAGTTCATCGACGGCTTCCACTACGACGCCCACCCGATGGGGGTGTTCGTCAGCACCGTGGCGGCGCTGTCGACGTTCTATCCCGAGGCGCAGGACATTCACGACGAGCGGTCCCGGCGCAACCAGATTTTCCGGCTGATCGCGAAGACGCCGACCTTGGCCGCGTTCGCCAACCGTCACCGTCTGGGCATGCCCTACGCGTATCCGGACAACGATCTGAGCTACGCCGGGAATTTCCTCAACATGATGTTCAAGGCGACCGAGGTGAAGTACCAGCCCAACCCGGTGCTGGAGCGCGCCCTGGACGTCCTGTTCATCCTGCACGCCGACCACGAGCAGAACTGCTCGACCAACGCGATGCGCAGCGTCGGCTCGTCGCACGCGGACCCGTACTCGGCCATGGCGGCCGCGGCCGCGGCGCTGTACGGGCCGCTGCACGGCGGCGCCAACGAGCAGGTGCTCCGCATGCTGCGGGAGATCGGCTCGCGCGACCGGATTCCGGCCTACATCCACCGCGTGAAGCAGGGCGAGGTGCGCCTGATGGGGTTCGGCCACCGGGTGTACAAGAACTACGACCCGCGCGCCACGATCATCAAGCGGATCGCCGAGGAGGTGTTCGACGTCACCGGCAAGAACCCGCTGATCGAGATCGCCGTCGAGCTCGAGCGCATCGCGCTCGAGGATGACTACTTTGTTTCCCGCAAGCTGTACCCCAACGTGGATTTCTACTCGGGCATCATCTACGAGGCCATGCGGTTCCCGGTCGAGATGTTCCCGGTGCTGTTCGCCATCGGGCGCACGCCCGGCTGGCTGGCGCAGTGGCAGGAGATGCTGCTCGACAAGGAGCAGAAGATCGCGCGCCCGCGGCAGATCTACACGGGCGCGCCGGCGCGGGACTACGTCGCCATCGAACAAAGAACCTGAAGGCGTCGAACACCGGCGTCTCACTGCATCGTCGAACGCCACCGTGTGCGCCTGGCACGCCGTCGCTTGACGCGTATGTTAGACGCCTCCGTTAGACGCCGTTCTGTGTTCTGTGTCTCCGAGGGGGCCGGATGCCTACGTACATTCTGCTGTCGAACCTGACCGACGAAGGCGCCAAGACGCTCAAGGCCAAGCCCAAGCGGCTCCAGGAAGTGAACAAGGAGATCGAGCGCTTCGGCGCCAAGGTGACGGCGCAGTACGCCGTGCTCGGCCCCTACGACTTCGTGAGCATCGTCGAGGCGCCCGACAACGAGGTCATCGCGCGGGTGTCGGTGGAGCTGGGCGCGCGCGGCAGCGTGCGCTTGCTCAGCCTGCCCGCCATGCCGGTCGCGAACTTCGTGCGCAACCTGCGGGAGCCCGGCGGGCACTAGCCCCCTGGGCGCGTTACCGCCGGCGCAGTCCCCGGCGGCCCACCACCGAGCGCGACGGCCGGGGCGCCGCGGGCGCCGCGACCTTCGGCACGAACGGCGCCACCGACGGCTCGAATCCGGGAATCACCTCGCGCGGAAACGCCTGGCCCACCAGCTTCTCGATATCGCCCATCAGCAGCCACTCGTCGGGCGAGAGCAGCGTGAGCGCCACGCCGCGGGCGCCGGCCCGCGCCGTCCGGCCCACGCGGTGCACGTAGACCTCGGCGTCCGTCGGCACGTCGAAGTTCACCACCATGCGAATGCCGTCCACGTCGATGCCGCGGGCGGCGATGTCCGTCGCGACCAGCACCTCGGCCGCGCCGCTGCGGAACGCCTCGAGCGTGCGCTGGCGGTGACTCTGCGCCTTGTCGCCGTGGATCGCGTGGGCGGGAATCCCCTCCCGCCTCAGGAACGTCGCCAGCTTGTCCGCGCCGTACTTGGTGCGGGTGAAGACCAGCGTCTGCCCCGCCGGCTTGGCCTGCAGGACGCGGGCCAGCGCGCCGCGCTTCTGCAGCTTGTCCACCGCCACCACCACGTGCTCGATCCCCTCGGCCGGCTGGGCCCGGCGCCCGATCTCGACCGACGCGTGCCCGGCGAGCGCGCGGCGCGCCAGCGCGTCGACCTCCGGCGAGATGGTCGCCGAAAAGAGCATCGTCTGCCGCTCGCCCGGAAGCGCCGCGAGAATGCGCCGCACGTCGGGCGCGAACCCCATGTCCAACATGCGATCCGCCTCGTCGAGCACCAGCACCTCGAGGCGCGCGAAATCCACGTGGCCGCGCTCCAGATGATCGAGCAGGCGGCCGGGCGTCGCCACGACGACGGCGACGCCGCGCCGCAGCGCCCGGGTCTGCGGCTCCATACCGACCCCGCCGTACACCGCCGCCGCCGTCACCGCCACGTGGCGCCCGTAGGCGCGCGCGCTCTGCAGCACCTGCTCCGCCAGCTCGCGGGTCGGGACCAGCACCAGGGCCCGCACGGCGGGCGGGTGTCCGTTCGCGGCGAGGCGCTGGAGGATCGGCAGCAGGAACGCCGCGGTCTTGCCGGTGCCCGTCTGCGCCGAGCCGATGAGGTCACGGCCGGCCAGCGCGAGCGGAATAGCCTCCAGCTGAATGGGGGTGGGACGCTCGTAGCCCTCGTCGGCCACGGCGCGGACGAGCTCGGGAATCAGTCCGAGAGACGAAAATGACATACCACTCCTTGAAATGCGTCAAGCGGAATCGTCGCGCGAAACCGTCTCGCGACGACGTAACCACTCTACGTCCGTGCGCGACGTCCTTGCGTGACGTCTCTACTCGACGTCGTCAGTTGTCCAGAACCTAGGGAAGATCAGGAAGTCGATCCCGTCGTCCTGAGCGGGACCGTCCTTGGAAGGATGCCAGCTCGCGGTTCAGTTGCCCTGCGCGGTGTAAGCTAGCGGGTCCGCCCGCCCGGCGGTAGGGTCAGGCGAACCGCGGCGCCGCGGCGGGCTCCTGCGAGCGCAGCACGATCCGCATCGCGTGGCTCTCGAGATCGATGTCCCACGTGCCCAGGCGGGGACGGACGAAATCATCGACGTCTCCCGGCGTGAGCGTGGCGGGGGTGGCATCGAGGAACTCGAGCAACCGCATGCGCTGCTCGGCGGGGCTGAGGCCGGCCCGCCGCGCGGCCACGCGGATCCCGAATGCGTCGTCCAACCGCCGGCGCACGAAACTCTTGCACACCCCCAGCAGCCGGCCCGCGATCACGTGCTCCAGCTCCGCCCCGCGCGGGCCCGCCAGCCGCCGGACGATCACCCGCGCCCGGCCCGGGGCGCACAGGGC
>JBOHSV010000025.1:0-3027 GCA_050921735.1 Gemmatimonadales bacterium
GATATGAGACGTTCGAGCAGCAGGTGGTCATCACGCCGGGCGGCAACCACGCGGTACAGGTGCAGCTCGCGCGGCGGGGTCCCGAGGGCGGGCCCTGCGGCGAGTTCGGCCCCGAGTACAACCGCGACAACATCTGCTTCGACACCCGGCCGACGCCGCTCACCGCCACGTTCATCGCCGTGCCGGCGGACGCGCCGATCTTCCCCCGCGAGGCGATCCTCCTCATCAAGGTCTCGCCGACCGGTGAGACCGAGCAGGTCCGGGTGTCGGTCGGATCGAACGTGGAAACATTCACCACCCAGGCCCTCGACATGGCCCGAGCCCTGCGCTGGAATCCCGCCACCAAGAACAATGAGCCGGTCGAGGCCTGGGTCCAGTGGCGCTTCGTCCCGGTGAGGCGGTAGCGGGGCGGTACCCCCGCGCGGGAGCAGGTTTGTGATGTGAATTCCGGAACGTGTTGCCGGAGCGCGACTCTACGCGCACCTTGCCCGCCGCCCTCGCCATTTCTACCTTGACCCTCCGCGCTTAAATTTCACTCTTTCAGCGCCTGAGTCGTCCGAACCGCTCTCACCGTGAGGGACGAGCCCGCAATGACCGCTTCCACCCGCCAAGGCACCCTCGACCTCAGCCCCAACGCGCACACGGTGCTCGAGCGCCGGTATCTCGTGAAGGACGAGCACGGCCGGCCCGCCGAGAGTGCCGAGGACCTGTTCTGGCGGGTGGCCCGCACGGTCGCGGCGGCCGACGCCGCGTACGGCGCGTCCGACAAGGCCGTGCAGGGCCTGGCGGAGACCTTCTTCGAGCTGATGGCCACCCGCGTGTGGATGCCTAACTCGCCCACCCTGATGAACGCGGGCCGCCCGCTGGGCCAGCTCTCGGCCTGCTTCGTGCTGCCGGTGGACGACTGCCTGTCGAACGGGAAGAGCGGCATCTACGACACGCTCCGGGCCATGGCGCTGGTGCACCAGTCGGGCGGCGGCACGGGCTTTTCGTTCTCGCGCCTGCGGCCCAAGAACGACGTGGTGCGCTCCACCATGGGCGTCGCCTCCGGGCCGGTGTCGTTCATGAAGCTGTACGACGCCTCCACCGACGTGGTCAAGCAGGGCGGCACCCGCCGCGGCGCCAATATGGGCATCCTGCGGGTGGACCACCCCGACATCCTCGAGTTCATCGCCTGCAAGGACGACCTCACGCAGGTGACGAACTTCAACATCTCGGTGGCGGTCACGGATGCGTTCATGCGCGCGCTGGAGGAGGGAACGCCCTACGACCTGATCCACCCGCGCTCGGGGCGGGCCGTGGGCCAGCTCGATGCGCGCGAGGTGTTCCGCACGATCGTCCACGGCGCGTGGAAGACGGGCGAACCGGGCGTGTACTTCATCGACCGGGCCAACGCGTACAACCCGGTGCCCCATTTGGGGAGCTACGAGGCCACCAACCCGTGCGGCGAGCAGCCGCTGCTCCCCTACGACGTCTGCAACCTCGGCTCGATCAACCTCGGGCTGTTCGTGCGCGACGGAGACGTGGACTGGGACCGTCTGCGGACGGTGGTCCACGTGTGCACGCACTTCCTCGACAACGTCATCGACGCCAACCGGTACCCGCTCCCCGAGATCGACGATCTGGCCAAGCGCATCCGGCGCATCGGCCTCGGCGTCATGGGGTGGGCGGACCTGCTGGTGCGCCTCGGCATCCCGTACAGCTCCGACGCGGGCGTGGCGCTCGGGCGGAAGATCATGGCGTTCGTGGACGAGGAGGCGAAGCGGGCGTCGGAGCAGCTGGCCGAGCAGCGCGGCGTGTTCGCCGAATGGGAGCGCTCCATCTGGGGCCCCGATGCCACGTGCGTGCGCGACGCGGCGGGCCAGCGCATCCGGCCCCTGCGCCGGCTGCGCAACTGCAATCTCACCACCGTGGCGCCCACCGGCACCATCTCGATCATCGCCGGGTGCTCGTCCGGCATCGAGCCGCTGTTCGCGGTGGCGTTCATGCGCAACCAGGCGGGCGTGATCATGCCGGACGTGAACGAGGACTTCACGGCCGTCGCGCGGCGGGAGGGGTGGTACTCCGACGCGCTGATGCAACGCGTCGCCGAATCGGGGCACATCCACTTCGACGAGGTCCCCGAAGCGTGGCAGCGCGTGTTCGTCACCGCCCACGACGTGACGCCCGAGTGGCACATCCGCATGCAGGCCGCGTTCCAGGAGTTCACCGACTCGGCGATCTCCAAGACGTGCAACTTCCCCAACGCGGCCACCGAGGAGTACGTCGAGCAGATCTACCGCTTTGCGTACAAGCTGGGGTGCAAGGGCGTGACCGTGTACCGCGACGGGGCGCGCGAAGGGCAGGTGCTGTCCACCGGGCAGACCGCCAAGAAGGCCGCCGCCCAGGACGGGCAGGCGGCGCTCGCGGAGGCGCTGGGCCGCCTCGCCGAGCTCGAGGCCGAGCTGGAGCGCACCCGCGCCCAGCTGCACGACGCCGAGGCCGAGAATCTCCAGCGCCGCGCCAAGCGCTCGCGCCCCGACCTGCTGCGCGGGACCACGCGCCGCGTCGAGACGCCGCTCGGCACCATGTACGTCAACATCACCGAGGACGACAAGGGCCAGCCGTTCGAGGTGTTCATCTCGCTGGGCAAGGCGGGCGGCGCCCTCATGGCGGACGTCGAGGCCATCGGCCGGCTGATTTCGCTCGCCCTGCGCTCGGGCATTCCGATGCAGGAGGTCTACCGCCAGGTCCGCGGGATCTCCTCCGACCGCGTGGCGGGCCTGGGCCCGAACAAGGTGCTCTCCGTGCCGGACGCGATCGGCATCGCGATCGAGAAGTGGATGCAGGAGAAGCAGGGGGTGCAGCAGGACCTGCTGGCCTCGGGGACGTCGGCGTCATCCGCGCCCGAGGCGCTCCGGCGCACCGTATCGGGATTGGAGGGGCACTCCTACCAGGTGGGCGGGATGCGGGAAGATCAGTTCATCGGCGCCTGCCCGGACTGTGGATCGCAGCTGGAGTTCGCCGAAGGCTGCGTGAAGTGCCACG
>JBOHSV010000026.1:0-3855 GCA_050921735.1 Gemmatimonadales bacterium
ACCGTGCTGCCCGTGGCCTGGGCGCGGGACGGAGTCCGCGCGTGGTGACCCGGGAGTGGCTCGAGCGGCGGCGGCAGGACATCGCCCGCTCGCCCGACCTGCACGCGCTGCTGGCGCATCTCAAGGAGCGGGCGGCCCCCGTGCTGAACCGCATGCCGCCGCTCCCGGAGCACAAGGCCCTGCTGTCGCGCGACGGCGGCGTGTGCCCGGACGACGGCACGCCGCTCGCGTTCGACCCGTGGAGTCCGGAAGAGCATCGCTGCCCCCGTTGCGGCCGTATGGTCCGGGGCGAGCGCCACGATCGGCATTGGGCGCGCTTCCAGCATCTGTGGCTCGCCGAGCGCGCCGCGCACCTCGCGGCCCTGGGCGCCCTGGACGGCGATCGCCCGGCGGCCGCGCGCGCGCGGGAGATCCTCGCCTGGTATGCCGGGCGCTACTTCCGTTACCCCAATCGGGACAACGTGCTGGGTCCGAGCCGGCTGTTTTTCTCGACCTACCTCGAGTCGGTGTGGGTGCTCAACTACCTCGCGGCCGCCGTGCTGCTCCGCGAAGCGGATTTGCTCGACGAGCCGGCCACGCGGGGCGTGGGGCAGGTGGCCGACGAGGCCGCCAACCTGATCGGGGAGTACGACGAGGGCTTCTCCAACCGTCAGACGTGGAACAACGCGGCCCTGGCCGCCATCGCGGTGTGGTTCGAGGACGAGGACCTCGCGCGGACCGCTATCGAAAGCCGCACCGGGCTGGTCGCGCACCTGCGGGGCTTTCGCGAGGACGGCCTGTGGTACGAGGGCGAGAACTACCACCTGTTCGCGCTGCGCGGTCTCGTGACCGGCGCGGTCTGGGCGCGTCTCGCGGGCGTCGACCTCTTCACCGAGCCACCCCTGCGCGAGCGCGTGGTGGCGGCCCTGCGCGCGCCCGCGTTGAGCGCCCTGCCCGACCTCACGTTCCCCGCCCGCAAGGACTCGCGCTTCGGCGTCTCGCTCGCCCAGCCGATGTACCTCGACACCTGGGAGGTGGGTCTGGGCATGCTGGCGGGCGGGGAGCAGGGAGCGGTCGGAGTGGGCGAGCTGACGGGCTGGCTGGCCGCCCTGTACGGCACGGCGGCACCGGCGCCTGAGCTGCTCGAGTCGTACCTCCACGATGCACCGTTCCGACCGCTCCCCACTCCCCGCTCCGCGTCGCGCACAACGCTCTCCTGGTGGGCCTTGCTGGAAATGCTGCCCGCCCTCCCCGCGTCGGCTGAGCCTTGGGTGCCGGCGAGCGTTCTGCTCTCCGGACAGGGACTCCCCGTGCTCCGGACCGCCGGCCGCTACGTGAGCGTCGAATGCGGCCCGCTCGGGGGCGGGCACGGGCATCCCGACCGCCTGCATCTCACCCTGCATGCCGGCGGCGTGCACTGGCTGGCGGACCCGGGGACCGGCTCGTACGTGGCCTCCGACCTCGCCTGGTACCGGTCGCCCTACGCGCACAACGCGCCTATCGTGGACGGCAAAGCTGCCTGGCGCGACGCCGAGTGCGAGCGGTTCGAGGCGTCGGGCGAGTGGGCTTGGACCCGGGGCGCGGTCGGCGAGGTGAGACGCACGGTGGTGTCGGGCCCCGACTACGTGCTCGACGTCGTTGAGCTAGACTCCGCCGAAGACCACACCCTGGAGCTGCCGTGGCACGTTCGCGGGCGAGCGGAGATCGTGTCGTCAGGCCGGTGGGAGCCGGCGGACCTCCCACAGGAGTTCGTATCGGCGGCGGAGCGGTTTGTGCCCGACCGCCCCGAGCAACCGCTCGCGATTCGCGCCGAGGCAGATGGAGGCCGGCTCGTCGTGCGCTTCGCGTTCGCCGGCGATCTGCTGCGGGCCACCGCCCCAGGCGTGCCGTCGGAGCGGGGGTCGCGACCGTTCTTCCTGGTCCGCGCCCTGGGGCGCTTCGTGCGGATCGTCACGCTGCTCGAGCCGCACACCGACGCGGCGGCAGTGCGCGAGCTGCGCGTGGCGGGCGATCACATTGAGGTCGAGACCGCAGTGGGGACGGACCACCACGACGTGGGGTCGGAGCAATGGTCCGTGCGGCGGGGCGACGAGCCCATTCGGCTGGGCGGCGTGGTGGCCATGGAACCGCCCTTCCGCCCGCTGCTCGAGTTCGAAGCGCCCCGACCCGCGGTGGGAGTCGCGTATCGAGTGGGTGAGGTCCCCGCGCTCGACGGGACGCTGGAGGGGTTCGATCCGAGCGAGCCGCTGGGACTCGATCTCGAAGACCAGTACCGGCGCGCCGAAGAGCCGTACCCCGGGCCCGAGGAGCTGTCGGCCGCGGCCTGCGCGGCGTGGGATGACGACGCGCTCTATCTCGCCGTCCGTGTGACGAAGCCGGAGGTCTGCCTGCGGCGCGCGGGCGCGCCGCCGCTGCTGCTCGACAACGAGCCCGACGACATTCACTCGGACGGGCTCCAGGTTTACTGCGCGGGGAACGAGGGAGGGGAGACGGGGGACGGGTCCGTCGGATACCTGGCGGTGCCGGAGGAGGACGGTGGGCTGCGCGTGCGGCCCACCAGCGGGACGAGCGGCGACCCTCGAGCCGTGCGGGGGGGGTGGCGGCGGACGGACGACGGGTACTGCGTCACGCTGGCCCTCCCCTGGCCCGCCGGCTTCCGGGCGCACTTCGGCGCCCGCGTCGGGTTCGACCTGCTGGTGAACGAGTTGCCCCCCGGTCGCGTGCGGCGGGCGGGTCAGCTCGTGTGGAGCGGCGGCAACGGGTGGGTGTGGCTGCGGGGGGATCGCCAGGATCCCCAGCGGTTCGGCGTGCTGGAGCTGGTGGGATGAGCATCATCGTCGTCTTGCACGAGCCCCAGGACCTCGTCAACATCGCGCACGTAGTCCGCGCGATGAAGAACTTCGGCTTCACCGACCTGCGGCTCGTGGCACCGCGCGAGTACGACCGGTACCGCGTCGAGGGGATCGCGCATCAGACGCAGGACGTGCTCGCGCGCGTCCAGGTGTTTCCCGCCCTCCAGGAGGCGCTGGCCGACTGCGTGCACGTCGTGGGGTTCACCGCGCGGGGGCGGACGGCCAGGCAATCCCAGCAGCGCCCCCGCGCGGCGGCGGCGGAGATTCTGGAGCGGGCGGCCGCGGGCCCGGTGGCGCTGCTGTTCGGGCGCGAAGACAAGGGACTCACGAACCAGGCGCTGGATCGTTCTCACCGCGTGGTCACTGTCGCGACCAACCCCGCCTATCCCTCGCTGAACCTCGCGCATGCCGTGGTGCTGATACTGTACGAGCTGGCGCTGGCGCGGGGCGACGAGGCCCGGCCGTTCAAGGTGCCGCGGCGGCGCGCGGCCGCCGCCCCGGCCCGGGAGCTCGAGCGGCTGTTCGCCGACATCGAGCAGGGGCTCCAAGCCGTGGACTTCTTCAAGACGCGGAATCCGGAGACCGTGATGCGCACCGTGCGGGACGCCGTGCACCGCGTGCCGCTCGACGCGCGCGAGGCGAAGCTGTTCCGCGCCATGGCGATCGAGGTGGTCAAGTATGCCGAACGACTGGCGCGTTCCCGGGTTCACGTCCACGGGGAGTAAGCGCCCCGAGGCCCTGTTCGGCGCGGGCGCGGACGACGGACTCCCCGCGCGCGTGACGCGGACGTCCGGGTGCCGCGCGTGGGACGACGCGGGGCGCGAGTACGTGGACTACGTCATGGCGCTGGGTGCCGTCGCGCTGGGGTACGGCCATCCCGCGGTCGGCCAGGCCGCGCGGGAGGCGGTGGACGCCGGCGTCGTGGGCCCGCTCCCCCCGGTGATGGAGGAGGAGCTGGCCGGCGCGCTGGCCCGGCGCCTGCCGTGGCTGGAGCGCGTGCGGTTTTTCAAGACCGGGGCGGAGG
>JBOHSV010000027.1:0-1749 GCA_050921735.1 Gemmatimonadales bacterium
ATCTCGGGCTGACGCCCCGCGAGTACAGCTCGGGCGAGCAGCAGCGGCGCGGGCGGATCAGCAAGACCGGGAATGCGCGCATGCGGTACCTGCTGGTCGAGGCGGCCTGGCGCGTACTGCGCACCAAAGACCCAGCCGCTGCCCCGCTGCGCACCTGGGCGGACGGGATCGCGCAGCGCCGCGGGCGCTCAATCGCCGCCGTCGCCCTCGCACGACGGTTGGCCGGCATCCTCTACGCGATGTGGCGCGACCGGAAGGACTACCGCGCGCCGCCGCCGGCCGCGGTGGCGTAGACGTCAGCTAGGGTGCCCCAAGAGTGTGACCGACATGGGCGGTGAGCGCGTCGCAGCTTATGGCCGCAGGTGAGACCGTCGCTTAGTTGGCGCCACCGCTCGTTCGGATCCCCATTTGCGCCGACGAGGATGCCTCGTCACCGAGAGCGCGTACAGAAGGCTGAGCGGCACCTCGAGGGCACCGGCTGAAACGGGCCGCACGACGGCCCGACAATAGATGAAAAGCAAAACCCGACCAACCGGCCGGGCTTGACGGGGCGCGCCGCTTCACAGAAGAGCTGCGGGCGCTGAGCCCGCGGGCGCGCCAGCGCCCGCCCGCCTCCGGGTGTGGGGCGGCGCACAAACGCAATTCTACCTTACTTGTGAGCGCCCGCCAGCTCCAAGCGCGTGATGTTTCCAAGAAGTGCCCTCAAGGAGTAGTGTGTCGGTGATCCGCCAAGATCAGGACCCAATCACCCCAGGAGGGCACTCCCAGGTGGTACTCCGGCATCGACCAGCACAAGCGGTTCTGCGTCATCACAACCTATGGCCCGGCCGGCCCGCGCGTCAAACAGGCCCGCGTGGCCTGTACCCGGTTGGCGCTCGAGCAGGACTGCGCCCAGTTCCCCGGTCCCCACCACGTCGTGGTTGAGTCGACCGGTGGCTGGGACTGGCTCGCCGACACGCTGGCTGCCCTGCGCGGGGAGCTCGTCCTCGCCCACGCGACGCGCCTCCAGGCGATCGCCGCGGCCAAGGTGAAGACCGACCAGGTGGACTCCGACATCCTCGCCCTCCTGCTCCGGGCCGACCTCATCCCACGCCCCCCCATGATCCGACCCGAGGCGCGGGGCCCGCGCGACTTGATGCGCCCCCGGCTCCGCCTCGTGGCCCAGTCGGTCAGTGCGCAGCATAGCATCGACCGCCTGCTGGAGAAGTGCAACCGCGAGAGCGTGGCCGACCTGGACGCGCTCTACCAGCTCCCGGCCACCTGCCACGCCGCCCAGATCCAGCTGCTCGACGACCAGATCCGGATGCTCGAGCGCGCCCGCTACCCGTACCGGGTCCCGAGCGCTGACGGGCAGCGGCTCCTCTGGATCCCCGGCCGCGGCCCGGTGACCGCCTTCACCCTCTATACCGAGATCGACGGCATCAGCCGCTTCCCCTCACCCCGGCAGTTCTTCTCCTCCTGTCGCCTGGTTCCCGGGGCGGACAACTCGGCCGGCCGGACCCGGCATCGCTCGGGCTCGAAGGTCGGCAGTCGCTACCGCAAGCTCGCCTTCAGCCACGCCGGCATCCGGGCCGTGCCGTACTACCCCGAGATCCGGGCCTTCTTCAAGACCAAGGCGCGCAAGACGCCCATCCGGATCGCTCGCCCCCTGGTCGGGCTCGCGCTGGCGCGCATCGTCTATCACGTCCTGGCCACGCCGGAGGACTTCACCGGGCGGTTCAAGACCCGCCCCCTCCGTCGCCCCACACA
>JBOHSV010000028.1:0-2297 GCA_050921735.1 Gemmatimonadales bacterium
CGGCCGAGCTCGGCGTGCCGGCGCATCGCGCCGGGATGGTGACGTCGCCCGACGGTGTGTTTCGGGTGCGGCTGCGGGACGCCGAGATCCGGCAGCCCATCGGGCGGCTGCGGGGCTTATATTTCACGGCGATCCCTCGTCGCATGGGAGACTGACGCGCGCATGTGCGGCATCATCGGCGTTTCCGGCGTTCCCGACGCGGCGCGGCTGGCGTACCTGGGACTTTACAGCCTCCAGCACCGGGGGCAGGAGTCGGCGGGTATCGTGGCCGTGGACGGCGACGGTGCGGCGCGCGCGCACCGCGACATGGGACTCGTGGCCGACGTGTTCAGCGAGCACATCCTCGACGGCCTCCCCGGCGACGTGGCGATCGGTCACACCCGCTACTCGACCGCCGGGTCGTCGGTGCTGGCGAACGCCCAGCCCATCCTCGCCCGCTACCGGGAGGGGCCGCTGGCGCTGGCGCACAACGGCAACCTCACCAACGCCGCACGCCTGCGGTCCGACCTGGTGGCCAAGGGCTCCATCTTCCAGACGTCGTCCGACAGCGAAGTCCTGGTGCACCTGATCGCGCGCTCGGACGCGCGCGAGCCCCAGGATCAGCTGCTCGACGCGTTCGAGCGGATCGAGGGCGCGTACTCGCTGGTGCTGACCGTGGGGCGGACGCTGTACGCCGTGGTGGACCCCCGCGGGTTCCGGCCGCTCGTGCTGGGCCGGCTGGCCGACGGGCTGGTGGTGGCGTCGGAGACGTGCGCGCTCGATCTCCTCGGCGCCACGGTCGTGCGCGAGCTCGACCCCGGCGAGTTCCTGCGCATCACGGACGGCCGGGCCGAGTCCCTGGACCCGCTCCCGGCCCTGCCCTACCGGCGGTGCGTGTTCGAGCTGGTGTACTTCTCCCGGCCCGACAGCACGGTGTTCCGCCGCTCGGTCGACCGCGTGCGCCGGGCCTTGGGGCGGGAGCTGGCACGCGAGCATCCCGTGCCCGACGCCGACTGCGTGTTTTCCGTCCCCGACTCGTCGAACGCCATGGCGTTGGGCTACGCCGAGGAGGCCGGGCTGAAGCTCGAGCACGCCCTGATCCGGAACCATTACGTGGGGCGGACCTTCATCAACCCCACCGAAGCGGGCCGCAACGCCAAGGTGAAGATCAAGTTCAACCCGGTGCGGGAAGTGCTGCAGGGCAAACGGGTGGTGGTGGTGGACGACTCCCTGGTACGCGGCACCACCAGCCGGGGCCTGGTGCAGATGATTCGCCAGGCGGGCGCGCGGGAGGTGCACTTCCGCGTGGCGTCGCCCCCGATCACCGGGCCGTGCTACTACGGCATCGATACGCCCACCCGCGGCGAGCTGATCGCGGCCACGCACGGGCAGGAGGATATCCGCCGGCATCTGGGGGTGGACACGCTGGGATACCTCTCGCTCGACGGGATGCTCAGGGCCGCGGGCGGCGACCCGAACGAGTTCTGCCATGCCTGCTTCTCGGGCCGGTACCCCACCGAGATTCCGCGCGAGGACGCCGGGGGGCGCCACGAGATGCCGGTGCTCACCGCCCTCCCGGCCTGACCCGTGCCGTCGGTGCAGCGCTTCGTATACGCGTTCGGACCCGGCCGTGCCGACGGCTCGGCCGCGATGCGCGACGTCCTGGGAGGCAAAGGGGCGGGGCTCGCCGAGATGGCGAACCTGGGCCTGCCGGTCCCGCCGGGCTTCACGATTTCCGCCAAGCTGTGCCTCGCGTACCTCGAACACGGCCGGCTGTCCGACGCGCTGCGCGAAGAGGTCCGGCGACACCTGAAGCAGGTGGAGCGGGTCGCGGGGAAACGCTTCGGCGATCCCAAGGCGCCGCTGCTCGTCTCGGTCCGCTCCGGCGCGGCGGTCTCGATGCCCGGGATGATGGAAACGATCCTCAACCTCGGGCTGAACGACGCCACCGTGCAGGGCCTCGTCGCCGGGTCGGGGAACGCGCGGTTCGCGTACGACTCCTACCGGCGCTTCGTGCAGATGTACGGGGACGTCGTGTTCGACCTCGGCAAGGAGCCGTTCGCCGAGCTGCTCGAGGCCTACAAGCGGCGCCGCAAGGCGAAGCGCGACATCGACCTCCCGGCCGACGACCTCCAGGCGCTGGTGCACGACTTCAAGCATATCGTGCGCGCGCGGCTGGGTCGTCCGTTCCCCGACGACCCCGAAACGCAGCTGTGGGGCGCGATCGAGGCCGTGTTCACGAGCTGGCGCGGCCGGCGCGCCGTGGACTACCGCCGCGTGCACGGGATCCCCGACGACCTGGGCACGGCCGTGAACGT
>JBOHSV010000029.1:0-2252 GCA_050921735.1 Gemmatimonadales bacterium
GGCCTGTGCGAGAGCTGATGGACCTGCTCGTGGCCAAGGGGGTCGACGTCCAGTTCGCGATCCATCCCGTCGCCGGCCGCATGCCGGGGCACATGAACGTGCTGCTGGCGGAGGCCAACGTGGCCTACGACAAGCTGTACGACATGGACGCCATCAACCCCGAGTTCGAGCGCACCGACGTCGCGCTGGTGATCGGCGCCAACGACGTCGTGAACCCCGCGGCCCGCAACACTCCCACGAGCCCCCTGTACGGCATGCCGATCCTCGACGTGGACAGGGCCGCCCACGTGATCGCCATGAAGCGGAGCATGAACCCCGGGTTCGCGGGCGTGGAGAACGAGCTGTTCTACGGACCCAAGACGTCGATGCTGTTCGGGAACGCGAAGGACTCCCTCCAGAAGCTCATCAACGAGGTCAAGACGGTTTGACGGCGTCCTAGATGCCGGCATCGATGATGCCGGCGGCGCGGTGCGCGATCCCCATGATCGTGAGCATCGGATTCACGCCCGCAGGACGGCGAGCGCCCGGCCGGTCACCGCTCCTGCGCGAACGACAGCCGGTACCCGTCCGGGTCGGTGACGGTGAAGTACCGCATGCCCCATTCACTCGTGGGGCCGTCGTCGATGACACCGCCCCGGGCGCGCACGCCCGCCCCGAGCGCGTCCACGTCCTGGGTCGTCATGCACCACAGGCGGGAGCCGACGCCCTTCACGCGGTCGCGGCCTTTGGTGAAGTCGTCCTGCGACAGAGCGATCACCACGCTGCCCGCGACCACCTCCGCGCCCAGGAGCGCGCCGTCCTTTTCCCACCGCTCCTGCACGGTGAAGCCGAGCACGTCGCGGTAATAGGCGAGACTCGCGGTGATGTCGTTGACCGTCAGCGACGGCATGACGCTGCGCAGGCGCAGCGTTTCGGGCTGCTTCCGGGCGGGGCGGGTCTGCTCTTTTTTCGGCATGGTGTCACCTCGATCCGTGTCCGCGTGGCTGGGGGCGCGCCTCTAGCGTAGCGTCCCTCGCGCGGACCCGCCAGATTACGACAACGACGAGAGGGAGCACGGAGCCATGCGAACCAGTCATGCCTCAGCGGTGTGGGAAGGCAAACTCAAGGACGGCCGGGGGTCGTTCAGCGCGGGAAGCGGCGCGTTCCAGGGGCCGTACAGCTTCGCGACGCGATTCGAGGACGCGCGGGGAACCAATCCCGAGGAGCTGATCGCGGCCGCGCACGCCGCCTGCTTCAGCATGGCTCTCTCCGCCGGCCTCGAAAAGGCCGGCACGCCCGCCACGCGCATCGAGACGCGGGCGGCCTGCACGATGGACACCGTGGCCGGGGCGCCCCAGATCACGCGGCTGGAGCTCAGCGTGCGGGGTCACGTGGCCGGCGTCGATCAGGCGGCGTTCCAGAAAGCGGCCGAGGGGGCGAAAGACAACTGCCCCGTGTCCAAGGCGCTGAAGGGCAACCTGGAGATCCGGCTCGACGCGAGGCTGGCATGAGAGCGGGATGGGTCCTGCCGGTCTGCGCCGCGATCGTCGGCGCGTGCGAACGGCCGGCGGCGTCCGTGCGCATCGCGGACCCGGCGGATGGCGACACCGTGGCGGGACCGGCGGTGCGCGTGGTGCTCGAGGCGGAGGGGATCGAGATCGCCACCGCCGCCGAGCAGCGACGCGGGACGGCGCACCACCACCTGTTTCTCGATACCGACCTGACGCCGCTCGACGATACCATCCCGTCGGGCGTCACGGGGATCATCCATCTCGGGCGCGCTCAGACCGAGTTCACCTTCGACCGCGTGGCACCGGGCCCGCACCGCCTCATCGCCGTGCTGGCGGACTCCTGGCACGTGCCGATCACGCCGCCGGCGGTCGACACGGTGCGGTTCACGGTCGGGTCCTGACGTCCGGCGCGGTGCCGCGGGCGCGCTGGACCGTCTACGTCCTCCGCTGCCGCGACGGGTCGCTCTACACCGGCGTCACGAACGACCTGGCCCGGCGGGTTGCGGCCCACCGCGCCGGGCGGGGGGGGGCCTACACGCGCGCGCGGCGGCCCGTGCGCGTCGTGTACACCGAGGCGCGGCGTGACCGCGGATCCGCCCTGCGCCGCGAGGCCGCGATCAAGGGACTCAACCGGCGCCAGAAGGTCGCGCTGATCCGCCGGGGGGCCTGGGAACGCGGGTGAGGTGGCGACGTGGCGACCTGGCGCTCGTCGGCGCGGCCGTGATCGTGGCGGGCGCGTGCGTGCGGCTGGGCGTGTGGCAG
>JBOHSV010000030.1:0-9674 GCA_050921735.1 Gemmatimonadales bacterium
CGGCCCGCCGCCACTCGGCGGCCCGCGCCCGGACGGCCCGCGAGTCCGGACCGGGCCGAAACCGGGTGAACGTCCGGCCCGCGAGGAAATCGGCGGGACGGCGCCACACCCCCGCGCCGAGGCCGGCGAGGCCGGCGGCCCCGAGCGCCGTGGTCTCGAGCAGATCCGGGCGCGCCACCGGAACGCCCAGCACGTCGGCCTGGAATTGCATGAGCCAGTCGTTGGCGGCCGCTCCGCCATCCACCTGGAGCGCGCGCAGCGACAGGCGGGCATCGGCGGTCATCGCGTCGAGCACCTCGAGCGTGCTGAACGCCATGGCCTCGAGCGCGGCGCGCGCCAGGTGCGCCCGGCCCGTGCCCCGCGTGAGACCGACGATCGTGCCCCGCGCGTCCGGCTGCCAGTGCGGCGCCCCGACCCCCACGAACGCGGGCACGAAATACACCCCGCCGGTGTCCGGCACCTCGCGGGCGAGGGGCTCCGTCTCGGCGGCGTGCCGGATGAGGCCGAGCCCGTCCCGCAGCCACTGAACCGCCGCCCCGGCGATGAAGATGCTGCCCTCGAGCGCGAACGCCGGCCCGCCACGGGCGTCGCACGCGACGGTCGTGAGCAGGCCCCGCTTCGACGCGGCGCGTGCGCCCCCGGTGTGCAGCAGCAGAAACGCGCCGGTGCCGTAGGTGTTCTTGGCCGTGCCCGCGGTCCAGCACCCCTGGCCGTAGAGCGCGGCCTGCTGGTCGCCCGCGACTCCGGTGATCGGCATGTCCGACCCGAGGTGCCGCCCGGCGCACACCCCGAAATCACCGCTCGACGGCCGGATCTCGGGCAGCGCCTCGCGCGCGATGCCGAACAGGCGCAGCAGGTCGTCGTCCCACGTCCGGCGGTCGAGTCCGTACAGCATGGTGCGACACGCGTTGGTGTGCTCCGTGGCGAAGGTCCGTCCGTCGGTCAGCCGGAACAGCAGCCAGGCATCCACGGTGCCGAACACGGCGTCGCCGGCGCGCATCCGCCGCTCGAGCCCGGACACGTGCTCCAGCAGCCACTCGATCTTCGTGGCCGAGAAATACGGGTCGATCACCAGTCCGCAGCGCTCGCGGATCAGCTTTCCCCGCCGCTGCGTCGCGAGCTGCGCGCAGCGCCGCGCGGTGCGGCGATCCTGCCACACGATCGCGCGGTGGATCGGGCGCCCGGTGTCGCGCTCCCACACGCACACCGTCTCACGCTGGTTGGTGATGCCGATCGCCGCGGGGACCACGTTCGCCTGGCGCAGGGCCTCCCGCGCCGCGTCGAGCGTCGCGCGCAGGATCTCCTCGGCATCGTGCTCCACGAGGCCGGGCGCCGGGTAATGCTGCGTGAGCTCCCGATAGCCGCGGCCGAGCAGGCGTCCGTCGCTCGCGACCACGAGCGCGGTCGAGCCCGTCGTCCCCTGGTCCAGCGCCAGCACCGCACTCATGCGTCGAACGGCGGCTGGGTGAGGCCGCGGTCGGTGACGTAGCCGGTGACGTAGCGGGCGGGGGTGACGTCGAACGCGGGGTTCAGCACCGCCGCGGCCGGCGGGGCCACCAGGCGCCCCGCCACCGTCGTCACCTCATCCGGCGGCCGCTGCTCGATCGGAATGTCGTCGCCCGAGGCGATCGCCGGGTCGAAGGTGGACGAGGGTGCCGCGACGTAGAACGGCACGCCGTGGTGCAGCGCCGCGATGGCGAGCGCGTACGTGCCGATCTTGTTCGCCACATCGCCGTTCCGGGCGATGCGGTCGGCCCCCACGAGCACCAGATCCACTCGCGCCGCCCGCATGAGCGAGGCCGCGGCGGCATCCGCAATCACGGTGCACGCGATGCCCGCGTGCGTGAGCTCCCACGCCGTTAACCGGGCGCCCTGGAGCACCGGCCGGGTCTCGTCCACCAAGACCTGCACCCGCCGGCCCGCCTCGTGCGCGAGGTAGATGGGCGCGAGCGCCGTGCCGATCCCGCCCGTGGCCAGCGCGCCGGCGTTGCAGTGGGTCAACACGTTGGCGCCCTCCGGCAGCAGGGCCAACGCGTGCTCGCCGATGCGGCGGCACATCTCGCGATCCTCCTCCCAGATGGCCGTGGCCTCGGTCTTCAGACGGCCCCACAGATCCGACCCGTCCCCCGTGGTGTCGCCGGCGGCGCGGGTCATCCGATCGAGCGCCCAGCGCAGGTTGGCGGCGGTGGGCCGGGTGGCACCGAGCAGTCCCGCGAGCTCCGCCAGGCGCGCCAGGAAGCGCGCGCGGGGCAGCCCGCGCGCCTCTCGCAGCCCCGCGACCAGGCCCATGGCCGCCGCGATGCCGATCAGCGGGGCGCCCCGTACCTGCATCGTCCGGATCGCGTCGGCCACCGCCTCGCCGCTCTCCAAGTCCCGCGTGAGGTGCGCCTCCGGCAGCGCACGCTGATCCACGATCCGCACCGCGCCGCCGGGGCTCCAAGCGATGGCTTGAACGCTCACGCCGCCGAACGTAGCATTGAGCCCCATGACCTACCAGACCCTGCTGGTCGACGTGCAGGACGGCGTCGCGTTCGTCACCATCAACCGTCCCGACAAGCTGAACGCGTTGAACGATCAGGTCGTCGACGAGCTGGCGAGCGTCGCCGACCGCCTCGCCACCGACGGCGATGTCCGCGGCGCCATCGTCACGGGCGCCGGACACAAGGCCTTCGTCGCGGGCGCCGATATCGCCGACCTCGCCCGCCAGGGGCCGTTCGACGGGAAGGCCCGCGCCCTGCGCGGGCAGGCTATGCTGCGCCGGCTCGAGACCTGCGGTAAACCCGTGGTCGCGGCGGTCAACGGTTATGCCCTGGGCGGCGGCTGCGAGCTGGCCATGGCGTGCCATCTGCGGGTCGCCGCCGACACGGCCAGGTTCGGACAGCCCGAGGTCAAGCTCGGCATCGCCCCTGGCTACGGCGGCACGCAGCGGCTCCCCCGACTCGTCGGCAAGGGGCGCGCGCTCCAGCTCATCCTCAGCGGGGAGATGATTGACGCGGCGGAAGCCTACCGCATCGGCCTGGTAAACAAAGTCGTCCCCGCCGGCGACCTGCCGGCGGAATCCGAGAAGCTGCTGCGGGGTATCCTGGCCATGGCCCCGCTGGCCGTTCGCCTCGCGCTGGAAGCAGTGGACCAGGGGCTCGAGATGACGCTGGACGAGGGACTGCTGCTCGAGGCCAATCACTTCGGCCTGCTCGCGGCCACCCGCGACATGAAAGAAGGGCTCACCGCATTCCTGGAAAAGCGTCCCCCCAGCTTCGAAGGGCGCTGATCGCCGTCGGGGTCGCCGCGTTGACGGCGTGCTTCGAGGAGCGCCCCCGCCCCGCTCCGCCCGTGCTCACCCTGACCCTGGACGCCACGACCGTCTGTTCGCCGGACACGCTCACCGGCCGGGCGCGGGCCCAGGATCCCGATGGCATCGACTCGGTCTGGGTCACCCTCGACGGTCAAGAGTGGAGGCTCGACGGCCGCCTGGAGCGCGCGTTCGAGCACGCGCTGACGCTGCCGGTGCCGCCGGGTCTGGCGGAGGGCACGGCGGTGGCCGTCGCGCTCCGGGCGCGCGATCTGGCGGGGATGTCGGACACGGTCCAGCACGACGTGGTGGTGATTCCGTGCACCGCAACGACTTAACTAAGTATTGACGTGACAATGACTTCTGGGTATCGTTAGAGGGCTGTCTCGAGGCTCGAGCGACGACTGCGCCGCGCCACGGTAGCCCCCGTGGCGCGGTTTTTTCAGGGAATTGAGGGCCCGGATGCGGCGGAAACAGCGGCGGGCGCCGGTACGGCTGGGCGAGGCGCTGGAAGGCTACCTGGCGAGCACGGGGCTGGGCCGGCGGCTGGCTCAGGCGGGCGTGATTCCCGACTGGCCGCGGCTGGTGGGTCCGCAGATCGCCGCGGTGACCGCGCCAGAGAGCGTGTCGCCCGATGGGACCATGTTCGTCCGCGTCGCCACGAGCGCCTGGATGACCGAGCTGCAGCTCATGATGCCCGAGATCATGGCCCGGATCAACGCCGGCCGCGGCGCGGGCCGGATCAAGACGATACGCTGGCTCCTGTCACGCTGACGAGAGATGGCCAAAGCAAAAGCGAAGAAAGCGGTCGCGCCCAAGACGAAGGGTAACGGCGGCTACCAGGCGGATGCCATCCAGGTCTTGAAGGGCCTGGAGGCGGTCCGCCGCCGCCCCGCGATGTACATCGGGTCGGTGTCGGCCCGGGGGCTCCATCACCTGGTGTACGAGGTGGTGGACAACTCGGTGGACGAGGCGCTGGCCGGCTACTGCACCCGCATCGACGTCACCATTCACCCCGACAACTCGGTCACGGTCGTGGACAACGGCCGCGGCATTCCGGTGGACGTGCACAAGACCGAGAAGAAGCCGGGCGTGGAGGTGGCCCTCACGGTGCTGCACGCGGGCGGGAAGTTCGACAAGCAGACCTACAAGGTGTCGGGAGGCCTTCACGGCGTCGGGGTCTCGGTGGTGAACGCGCTGTCGGAGCAGCTGGAGGTCTGGGTCGACCGCGACGGGAAGCGCCACCACATGGCCTTCGAGCGCGGCGACACCAAGAAGAAGCTCGAGACCACCGGCAAGGCCAAGGGGACGGGCACCACGGTCTGGTTCCGCCCGGACACGAGCATCTTCACGGAGACCCGCTTCGACTACGGCACGCTGGCCAACCGCCTGCGGGAGCTGGCGTTTCTCAACAAAGGGCTCACGATCACGCTCAAGGACGAGCGCAAGGGCCAGCAGAAGGAGGAGACGTTCGTCTACAAGGGCGGGCTGACCGAGTTCGTGAAGTGGCTGCTCGGCTCGCGCAAGCCGCTGCACGCGAAGCTGATCGCGTTCGAGGCGACGCGCGACGGCGTCGAGATCGAAGGGGCGCTGCAGTACGACGATCAGTACAGCGAGAACACGCTGACGTTCGTCAACAACATCAACACCCACGAAGGCGGCACGCACCTCACCGGATTCAAGGCCGCCCTCACCCGCACGATCAACGAGTGGGCCAAAAAAGACGGCCTGCTGAAGAAGGAGGAGTTCACCCTCTCGGGCGACGACGTCCGCGAGGGCCTGAACTGCGTGCTGCACGTCAAGGTGAAGCAGCCGCAGTTCGAGGGGCAGACCAAGACCAAGCTCGGCAACTCCGAGGTCGAGGGGATCGTCAAGAGCGTCGTGAACGACGCCTTGGGGGACTTCTTCGATAAGAGTCCGAGCGTGGCACGCGCGATCATCGCGAAGGCCGTCAGCGCGGCGCGGGCGCGCGAGGCCGCCCGCAAGGCGCGCGAGCTGGTGCGGAAGAAGAGCGGCCTCGACGCCGGGATCCTGCCCGGAAAGCTCGCGGACTGCTCGCTCACCGACCCGACGCTGTGCGAGCTGTATCTGGTCGAGGGCGATTCGGCCGGCGGCTCGGCCAAGCAGGGGCGCGACCGCAGCTTTCAGGCCATCCTGCCCCTGCGCGGCAAGATCCTGAACGTCCAGAAGGCCCGGATCGACAAGCTCCTCTCCAACGAGGAGATCCGCACGATCATCACCGCCATCGGCACGGGCGTGGGGGAAGACTTCAAGGTCGAGGAGGCGCGCTACCACAAGGTCATCATCATGACCGACGCCGACGTGGACGGCGCGCACATCCGCACCCTGCTCCTCACGTTCTTTTACAAGGAGATGAAGGAGCTGATCGACGCGGGCTACATCTACATCGCCCAGCCGCCCCTCTTTCGCGTCGCGAAGGGCAAGGAGGAGTACTACGCGTACGACGAACGGGAGCGCGACGCGCTGATCAAGCGGCTCTCGAACGGGCAGGAGGGCCACGGCAACATCGTGGTCGCGCGCTACAAAGGGCTCGGCGAGATGAACCCCGGCCAGCTCTGGAAGACCACCATGGACCCCGCCACGCGCACGATCCTCAAGGTGGAGATGGAGGACGCGGCGCAGGCGGCGTATCTGTTCGAGACGCTGATGGGCGACGACGTCGAACCCCGGCGGAAGTTCATCGAAGAGAACGCCAAGTTCGTCCGCAACCTCGACGTCTGACGCACCCCCGTGATCGTCTACCTGGTGGCGCTCCTCGTGCTCGCCGCCGCGCTCGCCTGGCTGTTCCTGGGTGGGCGGGACGCGGCCCCCGGGCCCCGGGGACACCGCCGTCCGTCCGCCGACATCGACTACGCCGAGCTCGAGGAGGCGGAGCGCGACGTGCGCGACGCCGCGGACGAGGACGACGTCAGGGATTGGGGACCGGGGGCGCCCCGCCCCCCGAACGGCGTGTGACCGCCCTTCCATGTGGCGCGGGCGCAACGCTTGACTCTGGAACCCCGGCCCGCCCATGCTGGTAGCAGATACCTGACGATCCACGAACACTTTTCGGCCTCGTTGCGCCCGCGAGCGGCCAACGGGGCCGTTGGTATTTTATGGAAAAGGGACCGCTCCTCGACAGCCTCGACGTCGCGCTCGTCGCCATCGCCCCGGACTGGACGATCGCCGAGTGGACGGCGCCGGCCGCCCGGATCACGGGTATTCCGCGCGAGCGGATCCTGGGCCAGAACTTCTGGACCGCGTTCCCGACGGCCAAGGGCACGCACGTCGAGCGCGTGCTGCAGGACGTGCTGGCCGACGGCGCGCCGCGGCAGTACGTGTGGCCCGCCCGCGCGCCGGCGCTGAGCGGCATGATCTTCGAGACCCGGGTGACGCGCGGGCCGCACCAACACCTGGTCCTGCTGTTCCGTCAGGTGCGCGGCGAGTTCCCCGCGGAGTCCCAGGCCGCGCAGATGCTTACCGCGTTCGAGGCCGAGCGCCGGCTGTACTACCAGCTGTTCAGCGCCCTGCCCACGCCGGGCCTGATCCTCAGCGTGGACGGGCAGATCCTCGAGGCCAATCCCGCAGCCGTCTCGCTGCTGGGCCTGCCCGACCAGCGCGCGGCACACGGGCGACGGCTCCCGGAGTGGGTGCCGTTCGCCCAGCACGGTCCGCTGGGCCGCGCGCTGCGCGAAGCGGTCGTGCGCCCCCAACGGCTCCGCGTGAGCGTCGAGTCGGGCGGCGAGACGCCGCGCGAGGTGGACGCCGTCGTCGACAACGTCGACCCGCAGCAGGAAGGCGGGCGGCTGTTGTTCCTGGCCCACGACGTCTCCACGGAGCTCCTGCTCCAGCGTCAGCTGGTGCGGACCGATCGCCTGGCCCAGCTCGGCGCGCTCGTCTCGGGCGTGGCGCACGAGCTCAACAACCCGCTCGCCGCCATCGCCGCGTTCGCGGAGATCCTGCGGACCGACGTCGCGTCGGACGACCTGCGGGAAAGCGCCGGCATCATTCACGCCGAGGCCCTGCGCGCGGGCCAGATGATCCAGACCCTGTTGGACTTCGCGCGCCAGCGGCCACACGATCGCGTCGCGGTCGATCTCGGCGACGTGGTCGAGCGGGTGCTGGCCCTGCAGCGCAACGCGCTGAAGCGGGCGCGCGTGGAGGCCGCGGTGGAGCTGCACGAGCAGGTCCCGGCGGTGCTGGGAGACCCGGCCGAGCTCCAGCAGGTGCTGTTGAACGCCGTCGTGAACGCGGTGCAGGCGATCGAGAGCACGGGCCGCCCCGGCAAGATTCACATCGCCGCCGAGCGCTCGGACGGCTACGTGACCCTGACCGTCGCGGATACCGGGCCCGGCGTCCCGCCCGACCTGCTCGAGCGCGTGTTCGACCCTTTCTTCACCACCAAAGGCCAGGCCGGCACGGGACTGGGTCTGGCGATCAGCTTCGGCCTGGTTCGCGGGATGGGGGGCCGCATGTGGATGCAGAACGTGGAGGGCGGCGGCGCGTGCCTCGTGATCGAGGTGCCGGCCGACACCGGGGCGGCCGCGCCCCCGGGCCGCGCCCGCACGGCCACCGGCCACGACGGGCTCCGCATCCTGTTCGTGGAGGACGAGGACACCGTGCGGCGCGGCGTGGCCCGGATGATGGAGCGGTTGGGCCACCGCGTGACGACGGCCGCCGGGTACCACGAGGCGCGCGGGCACCTCGGCGGGGAGGGAGCGGACTACGACGTGCTGGTGGTCGACGTGCACCTCGAGGCGGCGCGCACGGGATTCGATCTGTTCGCCGACCTGCAGCTCGAGGGCCGCGGGCGGGAGCGCCGGATCGTCTTCACGACGGGGGATTCGGTCTCGGTCCGCACGCGGGACGCGCTCGCCCGCGCCGAGCGGCCCGTGCTGAAAAAGCCGTTCAGGCTCGAGGAGCTGCGCGAGATGCTCGCCCGCGTGGCCGGGCGCTGAGGTCCTCGACCCCCGCCTTCGTCACCCGGTGACTCACCAGGGGTAGCGGTCGGTCGGTCAGGCGATCGCCGATCACGACCGCCTGCTCCAGGGTCTCGAATCCGACCCGCACGCCGGCCTCATCCCGGGCGAACACCGAGGCGATCGGCTCGCCCTCGAGCACCTTGTCGCCCGGCTTGGCGGTGATGACGAAGCCCACCGTCGGATCCACCGTGTCGTCGACCCGCAGCCGCCCGCCGCCCATGGCGACGATTCCGCGCCCGATGACGCGCGGCGCGATCTGGGTCACGACGCCCGTGCGCCGCGCCGCGAACACCTCGACCGCCTGCGCCTGCGGCAGCACGGCGGGGTCCTCCAGCACGCGCGGGTTGCCCCCCTGCGCCTCGATCACCTGCTCGAACTTCTCGGCGGCGAGCCCCGAGCCCAGCGCGTTCTCGAGCTTCGTGCGGGCCTGCGAGCGGGATCGCTCCACCCCGGCGGCCAGCAGCATCTCGACGCCGAGCGCGTAGGTCACGTCCATGAGGTCGGGCGGCCCCTCGCCGCGCAGCGCGAGGATCGCCTCCTCGGTCTCCAGCGCGTTGCCGCAGGCCCGGCCCAGCGGCCGGTCCATCGCCGTGATCAGGGCCGTGGTCGGACAGCCGCGGTCCTCCCCCAGGGCGATCATGGTGCGCGCGAGCTCCTGCGCCTGCGCGGGCGCCGGCAGGAACGCCCCGCTCCCCTGCTTCACGTCGAGCACCAGGGCGGTCAGGCCTTCGGCGAGCTTCTTCGACATGATGCTGGCCGCGATCAGCGGAATGGCCTCGACGGTCCCCGTGACGTCGCGCAGGGCGTACAGCCGCCGGTCGGCGGGCGCGATGTCCGGCGTCTGGCCCATGAGCGCGCACCCCAGCCGCATGACCTGCGCCCGGGCATCGGCGAGCGAGAGATCCGTGCGGAACCCCGGGATGGCCTCGAGCTTGTCCAACGTGCCTCCCGTATGGCCGAGCCCCCGGCCCGACATCATCGGCACGGCCACGCCGCAGGCGGCCACCAGGGGGCCGAGCACGAGCGACACCTTGTCACCCACGCCGCCCGTGGAGTGCTTGTCGACCCGCGGCGTGGCCCAGCCGTCGAACGTCAGGCGTTGGCCCGAGGCGAGCATCGCGTCGGTGAGCGCCGCCAGCTCATGGCGCTCCAGGCCCCGCAGGAAGACCGCCATGAGCAGCGCCGACATCTGGTAGTCGGGGACGCGCGCCGCGGTGTATTCGGCGATCACGGCGGACCACTCCTCGGCGGTGAGGGCGCCGCCGTCGCGCTTGCGCTCGATGAGCGGCACGACGATCATTACCCGCCACCCCCGATCGGGAGCCCCCCATGCGCGTCCGGACCGCCGTGCTGACCGTCGCCGTGAGCTCGCTGCCCGGCCTCGCGGCCGCCCAGGGCGCCGC
>JBOHSV010000031.1:0-4569 GCA_050921735.1 Gemmatimonadales bacterium
GGCCGCGGGCGTCCCCGCCGCGACCGCGCTCGGCTCCACCACGCCCCCGCCGCTCCCGTCGCCGCCAAACAGACGGATCAGTCCCTCGTCCAGCGTCTCTTCCATCACGACCCGGTTCTGGTAGGCCACGACGACGCGTTTGAGCTCCGGGATCCGCCCCCCCTCGGCCCGCAGGTAGAGCGGCTGGACGTAGATCAGCGACTCCTCGATCGGGATCACGAGCAGGTTGGCGCGGATCACCTCCGAGCCGCGCTGGTCCCACAGCGACACCTGCCGGGCGATCTCGGTGTCCTGGTTGATCCGGTTCACGATCTGCGTGGGGCCGAACACCAGGCTCTGCTTGGGGAAGCGGTACACGACGAGCTGGCCGTACCGGTCGCCATCGTTCCGCGCGACCATCCACGAGGCCAGGTTGTCTTTGCCGCGCGGGGTGAACGGGACCATGAGGATGAACTCCGCTTCGCGCTCCTCGGGCAGGCGCATGATGATGTGCCGCAGAAACGGGTCCGCCCGCTCGGGCACGCGCGCCAGCGCCGGTTTCTGCCACTGGTCCTCGCGGTGGTAGAAGAGTTCCGGCTCCGCCATGTGGTAGGTGGCGTACAGGTCGGTTTGCACCTGGAACAGGTCTTCGGGGTAGCGCAGGTGCGCGCGCAGGTCGGCCGGCATCGAGTCGAGCGGCCGCATGATGCCGGGGAACGCCTTCGCGAGGGTGAGGATCAAGGGGTCACCCGGATCGGCCACGTAAGCCGTGACACTCCCGTCGTAGGCGTCGATCACCACCTTCACGCTGTTCCGCATGTAGTTGATGCCGTTCGGGAGCGGCTGCGCGTAGGGGTAGCGGTCGGTGGCCGTGTAGGCGTCGAGAATCCAGCGCAGCCGGCCCGCCTCATCGATGACGAGGTACGGATCGCCGTCGAACAGCAGGAACGGCAGGGCCGTGCGCGCGCGCTGGCGGACGTTCCGGAAGTACATCGCGCGGCTGTCGCTGGTGATGTCGCTCGACAGCAGGACCTTCAGCGACCGGAAATACGCGGCGAGCACGAGCCGGCGCAGGAACGAGCCGACCCGCACGCCGCCCTCGCCGGCGTAGGTGGTGAAGATGTTCTCGTCGCCCGACGGGTAGTCGAATTCCCGCTGGCGGGTGCGCACGAACACCCAAGGCTCGGTCAGCTCGCCGTAGTAGATCTGGGGCCGCGTCACGCGGAGCGACACGCTCGAGACCGGCGGCAGGTCCTTGATGAACAGGACGGGGAGACCCTCCACCGTCACCTGGTTCACGGGCCCGAGGGTGAGCCCCATGCCGTGCGTGAAGGTGAGGCGCTCGTTGATGAACGTCCGGGTCGGCAGGGACGCCGCGTTCAGCTCGCGCGGCGACAGCAGCACCTGGCGGTACTGGCCGTCGATCCAGTAGCGGTCGTCGTCCACGGCGACGAAGTCGTAGTACGTCCGGATCTCCTGCAGCTGGCCGAAGGTCTGCAGCAGCGGGTCGCGGTCCCACAGCCGCACGTTCTCGATGGTCGGCTGGTTGGCGCGGATATCCCGCAGCGACAGCCCCGCCTCGCCGCTCAGGTCGCGGGTGACAACGCCCTCGAGCCCCCAGGCGCGCCGCGTGGCCGCGATGTGGTGCGCGAGCTGCGGACTCTCCTTGGCCAGCTCGTTGGGCGCCACCACGAGCCGCTGGACGAGCGCGGGGTAGATCACCACCCCCACGAGCGACACGCCGAGGTACAGCGCGAGCGCCACCGCGACGTTGCGGGCCAGCCGATCGCTCCGCGCCCCCCACACGACCAGGGCCGCCCCGGCGATCGCCGCGAGGCCGGCCAGGCGCAGCCCGATCGCCCCGGCGTGCAGGTCGGCGTAACTCGCCCCCACCAGCGGGCCGGTGGTGGAATACAGCAGTCCCGGCAGGCGGACGAAGTACACCCGCAGCGCCGCCAGCACGAACAGCAGGGCGACGAGGCCGGCGAGGTGCCGCCGCGCCGAGGGTTCCACGGTGGCCCGCCGCTGAAAGACGACGACGTCGCGGCGCAGCACGTACAGCACGAGCGTCGCGAACAGCGCGAGCCAGGTGAGCGCGGTGACGAGCCCGATCGCGCCCGCGAGCACCGGCACGGTGAAGACGTAATAGCCGACGTCCCGGCCGAACACCGGATCGGCGACGCCGAACGGCGAGCGGTGCAGGAACCGGAGCACGTCGAGCCACCCGCCCGCCGACGCCAGCGCGAACAGCAGGGCGAGACCGCCGGCCGCCGGCAGGGCCAGGCGCCGCAGCAGCAGAGTCACGTCCAGCGCCGAGGCGCCCCCGCCCAGCGACAGCACCAGGGGGTTGGGGACCAGGCCGCGCTGGGCGAGCCGCAGGTTGGCGTAGAGGAACGCGAACGCGAAGCCGCCCACGCCCAGCCCCAGGAGGAGTTGGGCCAGGAGTCGGGTGGTGAAGACGCGCTCGTAGCCTACGGCCTGGAACCAGGGCCACTCGCCGGCGAGCCGGACCAGCGTGGGCAGCAGCAGGAAGAGCACCAGCAGGACGACGAGCACGACGAGGCCGAGCCGCAGCGGCGGCCGCGTGCCGATCCCGGATGCGCGGGGGCGGGCGGTCATATGGGCAAGCTAACCCGCCCCGGCGGGAGCGCGAGTCGGTTGTGCAAAGCGGGACATGCCACTACCATTCCCCAGAGGGGAAACAGTCCAGGCGGGACTCGGCCGACGCGCCAGTCCCGCCTTTGTTCTTGCGGAGCTCGCGCACGCGGAAGAACCTCGAGGTGACGTGATGGCCAGAGACGAAGCGACGTCGTCGCCCCCGTCGAAACCGCCCGACACGGTCTCCGAGCTCCTGCGCCGGCGGCTGCGGGAGGTCAAGCGCTCGCCGGAGGAGCTGGCCGCCGCGGTCGAGGTCCCCACCCATTACATCGACGACCTGATCGCCGGCAGTCGCCGCCCGCCGCTCCCCGGACGCACCGACATCTACGTCCGCATGACGTCGTTTCTGCGGCTCCGGCGGAACGATATCGCGGCGTGCGCCAGCGCCGAACGGGCGGTCGCCGCCGCCGTGGCCGCGGGGCCCGGAGCCCGCGTCCGGCGCCTCGTGCTGGATCTGTGCGAGCCGGGGACGGCGCGGGCCCTGGAGCGGCGGCGGGCGCGGGACGGGAGCGCCGAGCTGGCGGCGTTCATCCAGCGCCTGCTGGACGTGACGCAGGGGGCGGTGCGGCGCACCCTGGACGATCAGATCGGGCTGCGCCTCCGGGCGGCGGAACGCGGCAGCACCTACCTCGCGATGCGCTTCCGGGTCCTGGAATTCCTGGACGTGACGGCCGACACGCTCAGCGCGGAGGATCTCAGCGAGTTCCTCCGTCCGCGCGTCGCCCTGTGGGACGTCGATCTCGCGAGCGGCGTGCTCCGGGTCGTGCTGCGGACGCCGGGAGCCCGCGATCGCCCGGCCAGGCGGGGGAACGGAGACCGGGTGACATGACGATCGAGCCGGTGGACCTGCAGCGTCGACTGCAGGCCCTCCTTGAAGCCGGCGGCACGGTGCTGACGGAAGCACAACTGGCCCGCATGGCGGAGTGGTACCCCAAGTGTCCGGGGAAGGACGCCTGGGACGTGCGCGAGTATGCCAGCTCCAGCGGCCTCGGCGCACGCGAGTATCGCGTGATCCGGGGCACCAGCGTCCAGGAAGTGTACCGCAGCCCTGACCGCGGGAGCGCGGCCGCCGTGCGGGCGGTCCTGAACGAGCTGGACTCGCAGCAGAAGGCGCCCGCCTAGCCGGGCCGGCTTGCCCCGCCCGCCCGAACTCCACATGTTGGCCCGTCCCTCACCAGGCAGGTATCCCCGTGAGCGCTCGCAGCGCCGTGTGCCGGGCCGGAGTCGCCTCCCTCGTCCTCGTCGGGCTCGGCTGCGGCTCGAAGCGCGTCCTCGTCCCGCCCCGCATGGACTTGCGGCCCTACGGGCGGATCGCGCTCGTGACCTTCACGGTTGAGAACGCCAAGGGCTCGCTGCACACCCTCGCCAGCCAGCGGTTCGCGGAGGCGGTGCTCTCGGCCCAGCCGGGCCTCGAGATTCTGGAGCTCGGCCCCGGCGACTCCCTGATGGCCCAGGCCGGCGAGCGAGAGTTCGGGCCCCGCTCGGCCCGGGCCTTGGGCGACGCGCACGAGGCGCCGGCGGTATTCCTGGGCCACCTCAAGGTGTCCGACGTGAAGCCGAGCGCGAGCCTGTTCGGGGTGGCGGTGCCGCGGGTGGAAGCCAAGGTGACCGTGGAGCTCACCACCCGGCTCGTCTCGACGGCGTCGGGCGGCACGCTGTGGCGGGCGAGCGCGACGGCCACCGAGACCGTGGGACAGCTCGGTCTGTCGGGCGGCCAGCCGATTTTTTCGGCCGAGGACCCCAACGAGGCGTACGGCCGGCTGGTGGACTATCTGGTGCGCCAGGCCACCTGGGACTTCCGGCCGACCTGGCAGCAACCGTAGGCGCCGTCCACACCACGTGAGCGTCTGGCCAGAGAGCATCGCCCGCCCGCTGCGCGCGCTGCACCTCGGCAGCATCAGGAACCAGATCCTGGTGTTCGCGGTGCTGGCC
>JBOHSV010000032.1:0-4602 GCA_050921735.1 Gemmatimonadales bacterium
CTCAACGCCAACCCGCGCATCAAGGAGGCACGCGATCGCGTGCCCAAGGCAGGCCTCAAGTACCGCGTGACCGAGCTGGTCTGCCAGGTCACGGGCGGCCCGTGTCACTACACCGGGCGCCCCATGAAGCAGGCGCACGCGCACCTGAACATCAGCGGGCGCGAGTGGGAGGCGATGGTGGCCGACTTCCGCGTCACGCTGGACAAGTTCAAGGTGCCGGCGCGGGAGCAGAACGCGCTCATCGCCATCGTGGCGACCACGAAGGCCGACATCGTCATGGCGCGCTAGTGACGCGCGGCGCCCCGAAGCGCGCGTCGACGTAGTCTTCGAGGATCTTGATGAAGTCGGCGACGATGGTGTCGCCTTTGAGGGTCACCCTGAGGCGCCCATCCACGTACACGGGCGCCTTGGGCTCCTCGAACGTGCCGGGCAGCGAGATGCCGATGTCCGCGTGTTTCGACTCCCCCGGCCCGTTGACCACGCATCCCATCACCGCCACGCGCAATTCTTCCGAGCCCGGGTAGCGCGCCTGCCAGACGGGACGCTGCTCGCGGAGATAGGCCTGGATCTGCTCGGCCAGCTCCTGAAAGAAGCTCGATGTCGTGCGGCCGCAGCCGGGGCACGCCGTCACCTGCGGCGTGAAGCTGCGCAGCCCCAGCGACTGGAGGACTTGCTGGGCGACCTGCACCTCCTCGGTGCGGTCGCCGCCGGGCCGCGGCGTGAGCGAGACGCGGACCGTGTCGCCGATCCCTTCCATGAGCAGCAGCGAGAGGCCGGCCGTGCTCGCGACGATGCCTTTCATGCCCATCCCCGCTTCGGTGAGCCCCAGGTGGAGCGGGTAGTCGCAGCGGGACGCCAGCCGGCGGTAGACGTCCACCAGGTCCGTGACCCCGGACACCTTGGCCGAGAGGACGATCCGGTCGTGCGGCAGCCCGCATTCCTCGGCGAGCTCGGCGGAGCGCAGCGCACTGGCCTCGATGGCCGCGAGGGTCACGTCGCGGGCTTCCCGCGGCTCCGCCAGGCGCGCGTTGGCGTCCATCAGCTCCGTGAGGAGCTGCTGGTCCAGGCTCCCCCAGTTGACCCCGATGCGGACCGGCTTGCCGTGCTGGAGGGCGACCTCGATGATGCGGCGGAAGTTTTCGTCGCGGCGCTTGGCGCCCACGTTGCCGGGATTGATGCGGTACTTCGCGAGCGCCTCGGCGCAGGCGGGGTAGCGGGTGAGCAGCAGGTGGCCGTTGTAATGAAAGTCGCCGATGACCGGGACGTCGACCTGCGCCACGATGGCGGGCACGGCATGGGCGGCCTCGTCGTTATTGACCGTGACCCGGACGAGCTCGCTGCCGGCCGCGTGCAGGGCGCGCACCTGGGCGGCCGTCGCGTCCACGTCGGCCGTGTCGGTGTTCGTCATGGCCTGGACGACGATCGGGTGGGCGCCGCCCACCTTCACCCCGCCCACGTCGACGACGACGCTGTGCCTGCGCTGCGCGCTCACGCCAGTAATATCGTGAGACGAGCAGCCGTCTGACAGAGGCGTCTAGAAGACGTCGTCCCGGAGCACGATCCGGACTCGCAGCTCGTTCAGCGCGAAGCGACCGGTGGCCGTGCCCGATGTGGCTTCGACGCGGAGCCCGACGAAGAAGAACGGTTCCTGGAAGACCGGGTCGGCGACCAGATCGATGGAGTCTCGGGCGTCGCGCGACTCGTTCAGCTGGAGCGCGACGGCCGACAGGGTGAACTTCTCATTGGCCGGATCGTAGGTCGTGGCGGAATCCACGGAGAAAAAGACCCGGACCGCCACGTCGCCGGTCCCGGTAGCGCCGTTCAGGAACGTGCCGCCAGCCACGATCCGCGCGGTGTCCACGGACGAGTTGCCGAGCCCGAGCGACGTCACGCGCAGCGGCGGCGTGGTCGCGGGAACGGCCGCGTACGGGATGGTGTCCACGTCGTCCTTCATGAACGAGTAGACGTCCACGTTGAAGATCGCGCGGCCCTCGCCGCAGGCCGCCGCGACCACCGCGGCGGCCGCGGCGGCCGCGATCGCGAGGCCCGCTCCCATGAGCTTGCGCATACCGCCCCCTAATAGATCGACACGGATGTCGCCATGGTGATGCCGCGCTCGTCGGAGAACGAGTTGCTGTGCGTCCAGAACCCGACGTCGAGGCTCAGCGAGCCGAGCAGCACCCCGCCGCCGAACCCCACCTGCAGCTTTTTCCGCCCGTCGCGCGCCACGCCGCCCCGGAGCGCCACGAGCCCCATGCGCTGCTCGCCCCCCACGTGGATGGTGGTGCGGCGCCCGTTATACAGGATATTGCCGCCGACCGTGGTCCTGGTGCCCAGCGACAGCGCGACGTTCGCGATGTACGAGGTCGGGATCTCCGTCTCCGATTCCACGTGATTGGCGAGGAGCGTCGAGACGACGGAGTCGCCGGCGGCATCCCAGTACGTGCTGTCGACACGGGTATCGGACCACGTCAGCTTCGCCCCGATGTCGTTCACCCCGAGTCCGAACTCGACGGGTCCCGACACGTAGACCATCCCGACGTCGCCACCGAACCCCGTGCCGAGGGAATTGCCGAAGCGCGAATACCGCGCGGTCGCGCTGACGTCTTCCGTGGGCCCGGGCGCGCCGAAGATCGGGTCGCTGGTGATGAAGCCCACGCTGCCGTCCACGTGTCCGTATGCGGCCCCCAGGTACAGGCGCACGGCCGCGCCGGCGTACAAGCCCCGCACCGTGTCGCCGGCAACCCGCCCGGCGTAGGCCACGAACGGCGCGAACCCGGTCTGGCCCGTCACGTCGGCCAGCAGGTTGTACCGCGCGTTCGGGTCGACGGGGACGCCGGCCTTCAGCACCGCGCGGAGGGAATCCCCCAGGCGGAACCCGACGTCGTGATGCACCCAGCCCATCACCCCCACCGAGACCCCCTTGAACCCGAAGCCGAGATCGAGCAGCCGGCTCTGCCCGCCGAACCCGAATTCGTCCGACGGGATGAGGACCTGCGCCTCGCCGAGATCGATGATCAGCTCGTTCTGCCCGATCGTGAACTCGACGTCGTTGGTGGGCGTCGGCGCCTTCTTGACTTCGAGAAAGAGCGGCGGGTTGAGCAGCAGATTCGCGAGCTCCACCGGATTGAACGCCGCCGAGTCGGGATGGAACAGCGGGTCGTCACCGAGGTCGGAAATGGGGTGATCCCGGAAGAACTGGATGAGCCCGAGCGGGATCGGAATCGTCACCTTGGCCTTCCGGGTGCCGGTGCGCGGCGGGGCCGCCCGGTAGGCCATGTTGTAGCGCGAGAGATCCCCGCTCCGGTCCAGACTCATGCCGGCCATCCCGATGCGGCGCGCATCGGTGGTGAGGAACTGACCGTGGGTCGGCGCCGCCCACACGATCAGGGCAGCCGCGACGAACGAGCTCGCGAAGCGAAATCGCACGATGCACCTCGGAGGTATAGCCCCTAGGATGGCACAGTCGGGCCCGCCGGGGCGTGAGCCGCGTCACGGGACGCCGCCGCCGGGCCCAAAGGTAATAACGACGCTCGTTCCGCGCCCCTCCTGGCTTGTCAGTGCGATGGTGGCGCCCCAGCTCTCCACCAGCCGCCGCGCGATGGCCAGACCCAGCCCCGACCCGCTGCTCGTGGTCGAGAACGTGGGCTCGAACACGCGCGGCAGGGCGTCCGCCGGAATGCCCCGGCCGTCGTCCTCCACCACGAGGCGCCGCCCCCCGTCGCTCACGCGCAGCACCACGTGCCGGGCGTTGGCCTGCCGGGCGTTCTCCAGCAGATTGACGAGCACTTCCTTGAGCTCGGCCGGGCGGGCGGGCACGGGGCTTCCCGCCGCGCCCGCGACTTCGAACCGGACCCGCGCGTCACGCCCCCCCCCGCCCCCGCCCCCCCGGCGCCCCAGCTCGTACAGCTGGACGACCTCTTCCGCGGTCCGAAACACGTTCACCGGCTCGAGCGGCGCGGACTCCGCGACCGGCGCGCCGAACCGGGAGAACGCCCGAGCGATCGCGTCGAGCCGGTCGATCTCGGCGAGGATGCGCGCCGCCGTTTCCTGTAGCGTCGCGTCGAAGGCCGCGGCGCCACCGCCGCGCCCTTCGCGGGCGCGCTGGAGGTGCTGGATCCCCAGCCGAATGGGTGTGAGCGGATTCTTGATCTCGTGCGCCACCTGCCGCGCCATCTCGCCCCAGGCCAGGATGCGCGCGGCGCGGGTCAGGGCGGTCGCGTCGTCCAACGCCACGACGCATCCCGCCGCCCCCAGCCCGGCGATCTGGACGCGGATCTCCCGCCCCGCGATCTCGAACTCGCGCTCGACGATCTGCTCGGGCGCGCCCAGCGAGCGGCGCAGGAAGGCCGCGACCACCTCCCAGACGGGCGCCCACGGCGCCGGCGCCGCGGTTGACAGCCAGGTCCCGGGCGGCAACGCCACCCCCAGCAGCTCCGCCGCCCGCGGATTCGCCATGGTGACGCGCAGCCCGGGATCGACCGCCACCACGCCCGTCGCGACGCTCGCGAGCACTTGCGCGGTGCGGCGGCGCGCGTCTTCCAGCGCGGCGCGACCCTCCCGCACGTCGTTCGCCATCCGCGCGAACGCCGTGAACACGGG
>JBOHSV010000033.1:0-4762 GCA_050921735.1 Gemmatimonadales bacterium
GCCGCACCCGGGGCGCCGGCATCCGCCGTGATATAGGCATCGAGCAGCGACTCGGGGTAGCCGCTCGCCCGCAGGCGGGCGCGGACCTGCTCGGGCGTCAGCCCCGAGTCACGGATCCGGGAGCGCAACTGCTCGGCGAGACCGGGCTGCTGCAAGGCTTGCTCGATGGCCTGGCGGGTGGGCACCTGGGCGGCCGCGGGTGCCGGGCCGAGCAGCAGCGCGCCGAGGAGCAAAGGTGGAACGCGGAAGGTCGAACGCGGAACGGGCAACGTGAGCTCCGTGGCTTTCCTCTCAAGGGCGAAACAAAGTCGAGTGGGAGAAGATGGGGCGTAAGCGACGGGAGGTCAAGATGATACACGTCCGCCGTCGCCTCCGCCGTGCGCTGCCAGGAATAGCGCCCGGCGCGCGAGCGGCCCTTCTCGGCCAGGACCTCGCGCCGCCCCGGGTCGTCGGCGAGATCGGTGATCGCCGCGACATACGCCGCGGGGTCGCGCGCCTCGACCACGACGGCCGCGTCACCGCCGACCTCCTTGAGCCCGCCGGCGTCAGCCCGCCCGCCCGATCAGGGCCGCCAGACGATCCTCCTCTGACACTCGCGGTCACCGACATCCCGGGGTAGGGCGGTCGGCCCAGCGGCCTGGTGTGCCACCCCGCAGCCGTCCCCGTGCCCCCCGCCGCCGAGGACGACCGATACTATGGCCATGCCGCTCACCGCACGCCGCTTCACCGTGGACGAATACCACCGCATGGCGCGCGCGGGGGTGTTCCACCAGGACGACCGGGTCGAGCTGGTCGCCGGCCAGGTGGTCGAGCTGACCCCTATCGCGCCTCGAGCTGTGCCACGATCCCCACGAACTGCTCGACGGCCTCGAGCTCGGCGAGAGCCTCGATCACGCGGTCGTAGTCGAGAGCCACGTACTCGTGAATCAACACGTTGCGGAATCCGGGCAGGCGCTCGAGCTGCTCCACGAGGGGGAGAGGCATGTCGTCAATCCGCGTGAGTGCCCGCACCGCCTCCGTATAGTCTTGAAACCGAATCCCCCGCCGCCCGGCGAGCTCCCCCGCGATGTCAATCACCGTCTGACAGACGACCAAGAGCGAAAACAGGATGTCATTGCGCAAGCTCAAATCGCGGCGCAGCGCCTCTGCGTCACCCACCCGGGGCCGGATGTCGCGCAGGTGGAGGAGATGCTCGCGCAGGTCGGCCAGCCGCTCGACGAGAAAGGTCACCGGGCCAGCGCCCGCAGCTTCACGCGTCGCGCTCGGTCCAGGAAGGGGCGAATGTCCGCGTGGCGCAGCAACGCCGTCCGCACAAAGGCCCGATCCGCCTCGACGTCGGTGCAGTACAGCCGGCGCCCGCGCGACACGATCCCCGCCGCGAACTCCGGCGCCACGTCGTTCAATAAGACGACGTCCACCTGGTTCGAATGCGTCGCGGCGATCAGCTCGGTGCACAGCCGCAACGCCTCCCGGCCCCGGCCGCCCCGCTCGGGGAACCTGCCGCGATCGAGGAGGACCGCCACGTCCACGTCGCTCTCCCGGTGCGCCGTCCCGCGGGCGTGGCTGCCGAAGAGATAGGCCGCCACGACGCCGGCGGGCCGGACGGCCTCGAGATAGCGCTGTACGCTCGCCATTACGCCGTCCATGGAATCTGCCACCTCCCGGGTCCCGTAACCAAACCATGGCGTCCTCGGTCCTGAAGTGCGGGCCACCCCCTCAGACGACGCCCGGCTCCTCCCCCACCCGCACCGCCTGGCGCAGCCGATCCCCGGACCGGTGCGTCACGGCCGCGAGGCGATGACGCTAATCGCCACCGTGCTCGCCACAATTGCGCGATCACCCCGAACAACGCGAGGAGCCAACCCTCCATCTCGCCCGCCGCCTGCCACCCCGCGGTCCGTCCCCGGGGGTGAGGACCCGTGATGGGCGGATGGGCGGAAGGATCGGCGGACGGCGCTCTCGATCTGTGCCTGGCCCATGGGCGTCCCCCCCCCGGGCCGGGTCGCGCGCAAACACCCCCACCGGCGACGATTCGATGACGCCGCCCCCCGGCTCGCGGGCCAGTTGGACGTCCAGAACCCCGTGGTCTTGGGCGAGCACGACGCCCCGCAGCCCGATCTGGCCTTGCTCAGGCCCCGGGCCGATGCCTACCCCGACCACCCCCGCGCGCCCGACACCCTGCTCGTCATCGAGGTCGCCGAGACCACGATTACCTACGACCGCGACGTCAAGCTGCCGCTGTACGCGCGCGCCGGCATTCCCGAGGCGTGGCTGGTGAACCTCCCGGCCGAGCGGATCGAGGTGCATCGGGAGCCACGCGCCGGCACGTACACGCGCGTGCGATCGCTGTCGCGCGGCGACGCGCTCACCCCGGTGGCCCTCCCCGACGTGACGCTCGCGGTCACCGACATCCTGGGGTAGGGCGGTCAGGCGAGCGGCCTGGTGTGGCCCGCCGCTCGAACGACTCGCGCCGAGTCGCCAGCTGGGCGTCAGGGGACCACGCCCGCCTCCCGCAACGCCCGCGCCAAGAGGTCGCCGACTCCCAGGGCCTCGGCCCAGGTCGCCAGCTCGGCGCGGTCCAGCCGCCCCTCCTGCGCCCGCAGCACCCCCAGCACGTCCCGCCACTGTCGGTCCGACACCTCGCCCCCGCGCCGAAACCACTCGAGCTTGCGCAGCACCGTGTGCTCGGCCGTGTCCACCTGCAAGGCGACGCCCGGCTCCTCCCCCACCCGCACCGCCGCCCCGGTCGCCACCCGATGGGCGTCGAACCGGTCCGCCCCCACTACGAACACGTCCACCTTCACGCCACTCGCCAGGTGCACCATATTGAACGATCCCCCGCGGGCAATGGCCTCGCGCACCGCCGCCGCGCTCGCGTACCACGCGGGGCCGAGCGCGTCCATCAGCCCAGCCGCGTGGGCGGCGCGCAAGTCGGCGACGACGTCCACGTCGTCCGTGGACCGCGGCTCGCCGTGCACTGAGCTCGCGAACGACCCCGCCGTCACGTAGGCCACCCCCAGCCGCTCCAAGATGCCGGCGACCGCCAGCGCCACCCGCAGCGGATCGGGCAGCCCCTCAGGCCCCATCGGGCGCGGACGGCCCCCACCCGTAGGCACGGCCGACCAGGTCGGTCCCGAGACGCAACACCGCCAACCGCAACAACAGCTCGCGCTCGTCCGCCGCGGGATGGCGCTCGCGCAGACCCGCGAGCGCCAACTCGCACGCCGTGCGCGTCAGGGCGACCGTCCGTGCCACCTTCTCCGCCGGCGACATGCCACCATACCGGGCGAACCGCACCCCGTCCGCCTCGGGCGTCGTGTCGGCGGCCGTCACGGCCGCGTCGCGATCACCACGATCGCCACCGTGCTCGCCAGTATCTGCGCGATCGCCCCGAATAACGCCACCAAATCCGCCCCCTTCTCGTTCGGATCCTTCACCGGCACGAATACCTCCGACCCCGGCTCCTCGCCACGCTTCCAGAACACGCTCCCCGGCGCGTTCACCGCCCCGGTCACGTTCACGCTCGGCTGATACTCGGGGGTCTCGACCGAGTCCTCAGGCTGGAGCATCACGTTGTCCCGCGACGCGCCATTGGCGAGCGCCCGCAGCAGGTCAATATTGACCCGCCCCACGCCCTGCTGCTTCCGGTAAAACCTGATCCCCCTCAACGAGGCGAAGCAATCGGCTCGGTACCCCGCCGCGCCCGCCCCACTCCGCGTCATCAGTCCGCTAAGATGCTCGGCAAGTGCTCGGCAGACAAGGGGTTATCTCAGTCCCCATCTCGTTCCGCGCCTCGCCCGTACGTTCCCCGGCACGGCTCACGTCGCTGCGGTGGGTCTTCACGGGGAACCCGACGCGGCTATCTGGGAGTATGCGGCTCGACACGCCTTCGTGCTCGTGTCAAAGGACGACGACTTCCGCCAACTCGGCTTTCTTCACGGGCACCCGCCCAAGTGGTCTGGCTCGTTGTCGGAAAATGCCGGGACCGGCGCGATTGCCGACCTCGCCTGGCACGGTTCGCCGCCCGCGGGGAGAGGGGGCCAGGGGGTGAGGAGCGGTGATGGGCGGATGGGCGGATGGGCGGATGGGGGTGGCGCTGCCGATCTACGCCTTTCCGATGGGCGTGCCCTGAGCCGAGTCGCGCGCAAACGCCCCCACATGGCGCGCGCGGGGGTGTTCCCCCAGGACGACCGCGTCGAGCTGGTCGCCGGCCAAGTGGTCGAAAAGACCCCCATCGGGCCGCGCCACGCCAACTGCGTCCGGCGCCTCAACCGGCTGCTGGCCCGCGCCACCCGCGACGGCGCCATCGTGGACGTCCAGAACCCCGTGGTCTTGGGCGAGCACGACGCCCCGCAGCCCGATCTGGCCTTGCTCGAGCCCCGGGCCGATGCCTACCCCGACCACCCCCGCGCGCCCGACACCCTGCTCGTCATCGAGGTCGCCGATACCACGATTACCTACGACCGCGACGTCAAGCTGCCGCTGTACGCGCGCGCCGGCATTCCCGAGGCGTGGCTGGTGAACCTCCCGGCCGAGCGGATCGAGCTGTACCGCGAGCCACGCGCCGGCACGTACACCCGTGTGCGATCGCTGTCCCGCGGCGACGAGCTCACCCCGGTGGCCCTCCCCGACGTGACGCTCGCGGTCACCGACATCCTGGGGTAGGGCGGTAGCGCCCGGCGGCCCGTGCCGGCCCCCCCTCCCCCCCCCTCCCCCCCCGCCCCCCCCGCCGTTGCCGGGACCGGATCGGCAATGTATATAC
>JBOHSV010000034.1:0-3163 GCA_050921735.1 Gemmatimonadales bacterium
CCCTGTCCCCCTCTCCCTTCCGGAGAGGGGGTAGGGGGTGAGGACTGAACAGCGCGCGATAGCGGTACAGGTACACGCCCAGGGAATAGACGGTGAGCACGACCGCCCCGGCCAGCGTCACGGCGACGACCGCACCGTGAAACTGATCCCAGACATCGCGGAACCAGCCGGCCCAGCGGTGCTGGGCGACGGCGTCCTTCCAGGCGAACCACGCGATGGTCGCCCCGATGAAGACGGACTGGACGGTGGCCTTGAGCTTCCCCGCTCCCGCGGCCGGGATGACGACGCCGCGCCGTTTGGCGAAGAACCGGAACGCGGTGATGAGGACCTCCCGCCCCACGAGGATGATGGCCACCCACACGGGCAGGCTCCCCCACCAGGGGATTTCGTAGTTGGTGAGGATCGTGGGGTGGCGGGTGATCCAGTAGATGGGGATCAGGGTCGCGAACAGGAGCAGCTTGTCGGCGATGGGATCGAGCAGCTGCCCCAGCTCGCTGACCTGCTGGTAGCGGCGCGCCAGCCAGCCGTCGATCGCGTCGCTGATCGCGGCCGCCAGGAAAATGAAAAACGCGATGACCTTGGGCCAGTAGCCTTCGATGAACGGCAGGAGGGCGATCACCGGAGTGAGGCAGATGCGGGTGAGCGTGATGATGTTGGGGATGGTCCACCGCATCGCGCCGCCCCCTATGAGAGCGTCTTGAGGACCATCTTACTGACGTGCTTGAGGGTGTCGAAGACGCCGTCGCCGCGGATCGCGACGGCCTCGAGGTACGGCGCCCGGCCGACCCACTGGCCGTTCTGCAGCTCCACCAGGAAGTCGCCGGCGTGCAGGGGGTCGGGTTGGGGCTTCTGCTGCGCGCCCTCCTCGACGGGCCAGCCGGGGTTGATCGAGGCCTGCAGGTCCTTGATCGGGGCCGCGTTGGGGAGGTCGCGCTTGTTGTACTGGATCACGAACGGGATCCTGGTCAGGTCGTAGCCGTACTCGGCCATGTTGTCGTACAGGTTCTGCATGGACTCGACGTTGGCTTCCATGCGCTCGATCTGGCTGTCGGCCACGAACACGAGGCCGTCCACGCCCTTGAGAATCAGCTTGCGGCTGGCGTTGTAGTAGACCTGGCCCGGCACGGTGTAGAGGTGGAACCGGGTCTTGAAGCCGCGGATCGTCCCCAGGTCCACGGGCAGGAAGTCGAAGAACAGGGTCCGCTCCGTCTCGGTGGCGAGCGAGATCATCTTGCCGCGCGTCGTGGGCGCGAGTTTGCCGTAGACGTGCTCCAGATTGGTGGTCTTCCCGCCCAGGCCCGGGCCGTAGTAGACCAGCTTGCAGTTGATCTCGCGGGACGCGTAGTTGATCATGGACATGGGCGCGTCCCGTCAGCCGAAGAGCTTGTCAATTTCGTCGTCCGCGCCCTCGAGCAATCCCTGCTGCTGGGTCGGGCCCGTCCCCACGCGGTTGAACATTTCCTCGAACACGTGACGCAGGTTCTCGACCACGGTCTTGGCCTTGAGCTTCACGAGCCCCAACGTGGCCCGCTGGTCGAACAGCACCACGAGGATCACGCGCTTGGCGATGTCGGCGAGGTACATCGACTCCTTCTCGCCCTGATGCACGAGCGAGGCGAACTCGGACTCGCCAATCATCTTCGCGAGCTGATCGTTGGCGCTGAAGTCGGCGGCGGTGAGCGAGGCGAAGGCCGTGGGATCGAACGCCGGCGTCTCGCCGACGGTCGCGACGAGCTGCCCGGTCCGGTCGACCAGCAGGGCGCAGCGCGCGTTGCAGTCGCGCAGGAAGCCCGTGAGGTGTGCCTGGATCTGCTTGAAGTCGTTTTCGCTGAACGACCAGCTCGCCGCCCCCGTCATCCGTGTCCCCGGATCATTCGGCGTCGGTCATGTCGCGCCGCGCGAGCAGCGCCTGCGCGATCGTCACGCCGTCCGCGAACTCGAGGTCGCCTCCCACGGGCAGGCCCCGGGCGATCCGCGTGACCCGCACGCCGCTGGGCCGCAGGAGCTGCTGCACGTAGGTCGCCGTCACCTCGCCCTCCATCGACGGGTTCGTGGCTACGATCACCTCCCGTACCCGGCCCCCGTTCGCCACCCGGTCCACCAGGCGCGCGAACCCCAGCTGCTCCGGCCCGATCCCCTCCAGCGGGGACAGGCGCCCGCCCAGCACGTGGTACCGGCCGCGGAACCGGCCGGCGCGCTCGATCGCCGTGACGTCCGACGCCTCCTCCACCACACACAGCACCCCCGCGTCCCGCCGCGGGTCGCGGCAGAGCTCGCACGGGTCCTCGTCCGACAGATTGCCGCACTCGCCGCAGGCCCGGATCCGCTCCTGGGCATTGCGAATCGCCCGGGCCAGGCGCTCTACCGCGTCCGCCGGCTGCTTCAGCAGATGAAACGTGAGCCGCTGCGCCGTCTTGCGGCCGATGCCGGGAAGCTTGGCCAGCTCCGCTACCAGCTCCTCGATGGCCGACACGGCGACTCAGAACGGCAACTGGAACGGAAACGGGAGTCCCGAGGCGAGCTTGCGCACTTCGACCTGGTACAGCTCCGCCGCCCGCTTCTGCGCCTCCGCCACGGCGGCCAGGACGAGATCCTCGATCATCTCGACGTCGCCCTGCGCCACGATCTCGGGGTCGAGCTTGATCGCGCGGATGTGACCGCGCCCGTCCGCCGTCGCCTGGACCGCTCCCCCACCCGCCGACACCGTGACCGACTCCTGCGCCAGCCGGGTCTGGATCTCGTTGAGGCGACCCTGGAACTGCTGCCCCAGCTGGAGCAGGCTCGATAAATCCGCCATGGGCCGAAAGTTACCTGCCGCCCAAACCCGGTGCAAGCTACTCTAACAGCTCGAGATCCAGCGCGTCCACCGCCGCGCTGAGCGTCGCGTCCTTGGCGCGCAACACCTTCAGGCGCTCCCCCTTGGCGGACTCGTCGGTCAGCCGGCTCGGCCGCGTCGCCGGCGGCTCCCCGCTTCCCGGGCCCCGCTCGACACGGACCCGCACCGGCCCCGAGACGTAGCGCGCGACGAGCCGCGTGAGCGCGTCCCGCTGCCGCTCGATCCCGTCGGCGTGCACCGGATTCTCGTCGAGCAGGCGGATGACGAGCGTCTCGCCCTGTGCGCCCGCGACCGCCGTGTGGGCCAGCACGGCGCCGAGCATCGGGC
>JBOHSV010000035.1:0-3305 GCA_050921735.1 Gemmatimonadales bacterium
GCTGGGCACCGACCCCGCGCTGTTCCGGCCCGGCGCCGACGCCGCCGCGGTGCGCGCCCGCTACGGGCTGGACGGCGGGCCGTGGCTGCTCACCGTCGCGCGGCTCGAGGCGCACAAGGGGATCGACACGACGATCGAGGCCCTGCCGGCCGTCCGCGCTCGATTCCCCACGGCGCGCTACGCGGTGGTGGGTCTGGGATCGCGCCGGCCGGCGTTCGAGCGGCTCGTGGCGGACCTGGGACTGGGCGGCGCGGTGCGCTTTCTGGGCGGCCCGCCCGACGCCGACCTGCCCGCGATCTACGGCGCGGCGGACGTGTACGTCGGCGCGTCGCGCCAGGTCGACCTGATGGCGGAAGGGTTCGGCATCTCGCTGGTCGAAGCGTCGGCGTGCGGGGTCGCGGTCGTGGGCGGGCGCTCCGGGGGCGTTCCCGACGCGGTACGGGACGGCGAAACGGGGATCCTCGTCGATCCGGAGGATCCGCGCGCCGTGGCGGACGGGGTCACGGCGCTGCTCGGCGACGACGAGCGCCGCCGCCGCATGGGCGCCGCCGGCCGGCGCGCCGTAGAGACGTACTACAACTGGGATCGCGTGACCCGGGACGTGCTGGCGATCGACCGGGCGTTGCGCCGCTAGCCCGCGGCCGCCTCCGCCTCGCGCGGCGCGAGGCGGGCGCCGATGGCGTAGGTGGGGCAGTGGCGGATGAAGCCCCCGTCGACCGGCATCCAATTCTGCTCGGGGTGTGTCACCACGGCCTTGCCCTCGGCGTCCAGGATGAACATGCCGGGAGGCGCGAGCGCGACGCACGCCCCGCACCCGATGCACCGCTCGCGCTCAACGCGCACGATCACGCGGCGGCGCGGGTAGACGCCTTCGTCGCCCGGTGCCGGCCACTCGTCTGGACGATCGAGCGCGTCAATCGTGGCCCGGTACCCCTCGTCCACCACTTCCCGCAACCGGTCGAACGAAAACAGCCCGATGTGCTCCACGCGCGGGTGGACGTAATACAGCGGCGGGCGCACCCAGGCCTTGAGCCGCAGCTCGAGCAGCGTCTGCATGGCGATCTCGGTGGCGCGCGCGTACACGGCGGTGAAGCCGTCTTCCTGGACGTCGGCGCGCAGGGCGCTCGACGCGGAGACATCCACGGCCAGGACCAGCTCGGCCCCGAGGGTGCGGCTCACGCTGACGGGCAGGTTTTCGGCGGTGGCGCCGTCCACGTAGTACCGGTCGCGCAGCTCGCGCGGCGGCAGGTAGCCGGGCAGGGCGCACGACGCGAACACGGCGTCGCCCACGGGCACGTCATCCAGGCCCGGCAGGCCCCAGAACACCTGCATGCCCGAGTTCACGTCCACCGAGTTCACGACGACGGGCGGGTCGAGCTCCTGAAACGTCACGTCGGCGAGCAGGCGCTCGATCAGCCGCTCGAGCGGCTCGCGGCGGAACAGGGCCGGGGACCGCATCCGCTTGAGCGCCATGTCGGCATGGGCGACGACGAACAGGTCCTTGCGGGTGAGGCCGATGGCGAGGCGCCGCAGCTCGGCGATGTCGCGGCCCGCGGCCCAGGCGGCGCCCACCAGCGCGCCGACGCTCGAGCCCACGATGGCCGCGGGCCGCAGGCCGCGCTCCGCGAGCGCCTGGAGCACGCCCACGTGCGCGAGGCCTTTCATCCCGCCGCCGCCCAGCACCAGGGTGAAATGCGTGTCCGGTCGCACGTCCGCTTGATTCGCAGTCGAAGTCCCGAGTAACGTACTCGGGTCCCCCAACGCGGCGCCACGGGCCCGATCGCGAGAACGGTGTGACCGACATCGCCTACCATCCCACGCGGTTCAAGCAGCTGCGGGACACGTTTCGCGCCCTCCGCGCCGCGGAGTTCCCCTGGACTGCCGACACCGTCTATCTCAACAACGCCGCGATCGGGCCGATCCCGGAACGCACGCGGCGGGCGCTGGACGAGTTCACCGCCCGCCGCACCGCGCCCCACCTCCTGCCGGACCGCGACCTCCACGCGGTGTTGCAGGGGGCGCGCGAGGCCCTGGCGCAGCTGGTGAACGCCGAGCCCGGCGAAATCGCGCTCGCGCCCAACACCAGCTGGGGGCTCAACCTCGCGGCCCGCGCCCTGCCGCTCGAAGCGGGCGACATCGTGCTCGTGTCGGACAAGGAGTTCCCCGCCAACGTCTATCCCTGGCTGCGGCTCGAGAAGCTCGGGATCGCCGTCGAGCTGGCCGCGACGACGCGTGAGGGGTGGCCCGACGAGGGCCGGCTGTTGGAGCGGCTGCGCGATCCGCGCGTCCGCGCGCTGGCGGTCTCGTTCGTCCAGTTCGCGAACGGGTTCCGCGCGGACCTGGGGCGGCTCGGCGCCGCGTGCCGCGCCCACGGCAGCTTCCTGGTGGTGGACGCCATTCAGGGCGTCGGGAACTCGTGGCTCGACGTGCGGGAGACGCCGGTGGACATCCTGGCGTGCGGCGGCCAGAAGTGGCTGCTCTCCCCGTGGGGGTCCGGGTTCCTGTACGTGCGGCGGGAGCTGATCGCGTCGCTCGAGCCGGTCATGACCGGCTGGATGGCGTTCGAAGGCACGGACGACTTCAATCGGCTCACGGCGTACGACGCCACCCTCCGGTCCGACGCGCGACGGTTCGAGAACGTCACGTTGCCGTTCCAGGATTTCTACGGATTGCTGGAGTCCGTGCGGATGCTGGTGGATCTGGGGATCCGGGATATCGCCGAGTACACGCGCGCCTGCCAGGAGCCGCTGCTCGCGTGGGCCGAGGAGCGTGGCGTCCGGGTGACGTCACCCGTCGCGGAGGCGCATCGCTCGGCGATCGTGTGCATCGCGCCGCCGAAACCGGCCGACGCCTACCACGCGCTCAAGCGCGCGCGCGTGGTGTGCTCGATGCGCGAGGGGTCCATCCGCCTGGCCCCGCACTGCTACAACACAATCGAGGAGATGGAGAAGGTCGTGGAGGTGCTGGACCGCGTGGTGCTGGCGTGAAGCGTCACGCTTCACACCGCAACAGCGCGTACTCCTTCTTTCCCTTCCTCAGCAGCAGGTTCCGGCCCGCAATCCAGTCGGCCGCCGAGAGCTTCCGGGCGACGTCGGTCTCGCGCTGCTGGTTGACGTAGATCCCGCCCTGCTCGATCTGGCGCCGCGCCTCGCCCTTCGACTTCGCGAGCCCGGCCCGCAGCACGGCGTCGACCAGCGGGAGCCCGTCGCGCTCGGACACGGCGGCGCTGGGAACCTCCTGCGCCAGCACGTCGAACGCGCGGTCCCCGGCGCGCCGCGGGTCGAAGTCGCCGAACAGGATCGCGG
>JBOHSV010000036.1:0-8225 GCA_050921735.1 Gemmatimonadales bacterium
GTAGTAATCCGTCGGCCGAGTGCCCCATGGGTAAATGTGCCAGCCAGTGAATTTATCCCCGGCCACCCAATAGCATTCGATACCGTAGAGCTCCGGATAATACTGCACCAGCCTCCCTCGACCCCGGCGGTGCCGACACGCTTCGAGTTATCGCTCGGGAAATGCGCCGAGAAGAACGCCTGCGCCAGGTACCAGTGCTGCGAGGGTTCGTCATAGCGCAGGTCCACGATCAGAAACTCGGAGTCGCCTGCATGTCCTTCGCAAAGCGCGTTCTGAACGACCGTGACGGGATCCGTGCTGTTGAACGTGACCAGCCGGACCGCGATCACCCCGAAGGTGCAGGCCGCCGACTCGAGGAGCGACGGGTCCTGGAGACCGCAGTCCTGGTAGTAGCTGAACAGGTAGGCGATCCGGACCAGGTTCCCCTGATTCGGGAACGCCTTCGCCCCCCAGTAGGGCTCCATCCCGATGTCGCAGTCGTACGCGCTGAACGTGAGGGCCGGGCGGAACTGCCAGGCCAGGAGGTTCTCGCAGTAGTCGTGGAGAGCGTCGTCGTCCGCGTCGTTGATCCCGACTCCGGTGGGGCTGATGCACGTGGCGGGCGTGACGGTGCTCCCCATCCAGTAGCCCGGCGCGGCCGGATTGGGGTCTGACGTGCCGGTGCCGCCCCCGCCACCCCCACCACCGCTGCACTCCGGATCCGTCTCGCAGCCGTAGAGGGTCCTGAAGTCCGGGCGCCCCGGCCCGGTGGCCTCATCGGCACAGGCCGTGACAAACGAGCCGACAAGCAAGAACATCGCGACTCGCGTCAACATGGTGGTTCGGTCGCACGGGATCATGGGGTCTCCTGTTGGAAGCTGGCTTTCCCATGGGCAGAGAACTAGGCCCATGATGCGGGCGACAGCTTCCCCCGCAAAGGGCGGTTTTGCGACAGTATGGGGCAATTTTGCGACATGGCGCGGCCGTTGTTGATATTGCGCTTTTTGGGACCTCTTCGGGTGATCTAATCGTTTCCAAGTCAATGTGTTGACATGGTGTTGATGTGAGGCTCTAATAGTACGCTCGCGCCGCACGCGGGATGGGACCTTGGCGCCGTCACTCTGTCTCTACTGCCTGGGCACTCCCATCCTGACCACTCCGTCCGGAGAGCAGGTCCGCTTCCGCACGCGCAAGCATCTCGCTCTCCTCGTCCGGTTTGCCGTCGAGCCGGACCGCGGGTTCACCCGCGACTACCTGACCGATCTCCTTTGGCCCGGCGCCCCCGCGCGGCTGGCGAGCCACTCCCTGGCCCAGGGGCTCTCGGTGATCCGCGGCAAGGTGGGCCGCGAGCACCTTCTCGTGCACGGGGGCCATATCGCACTGGCGGTGGGAGCGGTGGACGCCGACGTGCAGCATCTCGACGGGTGCGATCTCGAGATTCGCGGGCTGTTCCTCGATGGTTTCGAGATCCCGGACGCGCGTCCGTTCGAGGACTGGAAAGACGAGTGGCGGGCGCGGTTGCTCCCGCGCGTGCGCGACTGTCTGGTGCGGCAGATGGACGCGGGCCGTCGCACGGGCGACTTCGCCACCGTCGAGCGGCGCGCCGACGTGCTGCGCGAGCTCGACCCGCTGAGCGAAGACGCCGTGAGCGGGCTCATCGAGGCGCGGGCGTGGGTGGGCGACCGCAGCACCGCGCTCAAGGTGTTTGCGGCCTACGAGGCGCGTCTCGCCCAGGAGCTCGGCGCCAAGCCGTCGCCGGATCTGGTCAGGATGGCGTCGCTGTTACGCGAGGGTCGGCGCACGGCGCCGCCGCGCGGCGTCGCCGAGCCGTCGCGGCGGGCGGAGAAGCGGTTCGAGGCGGAGACCCTGATCGGGCGGGAGCGCGAGTTCAGCGTGCTGTACGACGCCTGGCTGGGCGCGCGCCGTCGCACGCCCGGGATCGTCGTGCTGACCGGCGATCCGGGCCTCGGCAAGACCACGCTGGCGAACGCCTTCGTCTCCGCCTGCCAGCTCGAGGGCGCGGTCGTGGCGCGCGCGCAGGCGTACGACGCCGAGCGCGAGCTGCCGTTCGCGGTGCTCGCCGAGCTGGTGCGCCAGCTCGCGATCCAGCGCGCCATCGGCTGCGCCGATCCCGAGGCGCTCTCCGAGCTGTCGCGCCTGACGTCCGAGGTCACGGCGCAGTTTCCCGGCGTGCCCAAGCCGGCGGAGTGGGCGGCGGAGATCGTACCCCTGCGGCTGGCCGACGCATTTCTCAAGACGGTGACGGCGGCCGCCGAGGAGAGCCCCGTGGTCCTGGTCGTGGACGACATTCACGCGGCGGACAACGCCTCGACGGCCATCCTCCACATCGTCGCCCGAAAGCTCCCGGCTACGCGGCTCCTGTTGATCCTCGCCGCGCGCTCGACCGAGCTGCGCGCTTCCGGGGCGCCGGGCGCGCTCACGTCGGACGCGACGCTCGAGACACTGCGATCGCTCGACCTCGAGCCGCTCCCCGACGAGGCGGCGACGCGGCTGGTCGAACGCCTGCGCGTAGCGGGTGGTGGCGATGGGGAGCTTCCGCTCGAGCGGATTCTCCGGGCGGGAAGGGGTAATCCCCTGGCGCTGGAGCTGTTGACGCGCGAGTGGGTGGCGCACGGGCCGGAGTCGCTCTTGCGGGACCTCGAGGCGGTAAACACGCAGCCGGCGGCGGCGATCGGGATCCCGCGAGCGATCAAGGTGGTGTTCGAGCGCCAGGTGGCACGGCTGGACGCGAAGACGCGGGCGGTGTTGGACCTCGCGGCGGTCCTGGGCCGCCGGCTCGCGGATCTCTCTCTGTATCAAGCGGTGGATTGCACGCCGGCCGAGGCGGCGGAGGCGTTGGGGCGGTTGCGGGACGAGGGGTTCGTGCGGGAGGTGCACGGGGACATCGAGTTTCGGAACGAGCTGATCCGGGCACAGGCGTATTATGCCGTGCCGGGGGCTGGGAGGCAGCATTTGCACTCACGAGTCGGTGAACTGCTGAGTGCGGGACGCGGGCGCGCGACAAAGCTCGAGATTGCTTGGCACTTCTTGCGGAGCGGTCAGCCGACGCCAGCGGTAGGTCTCGCGATCGAAGGGTCTGAGGAAGCGCTGCAAGTTGGAGCCCCCAGGGAAGTTGAGTCCATGATGACCGTTCTCCTTCAGCAGTACTCCGACCAAGCGACCCTCGACAGACTACAGGTGCTCCTCGCGAGAGCACTGCTTGACCAGTCAAAGGGGGACGCGGCGCTCGCGATTCTTGCGCAAATCCCGGCCGGCTCCAGCCACCGCTCGGTCGAAGAAGCGGGAGAGGTCGCCCTCATGCGTGCGACGGCCGAGTACTTGGTTGGCCGAGAAACTGGAGTTCTGCACTACCGAGCGGCGGAGGAGGCGCTCGTGGCAGCGGAACGGGCGAGCAACCCCGACCTATTAGCGCGCTCGCTGTTTGAGTACGCCAGGTCAGGCCTTGAAATCGGCGACCCTCATCGGGTCCTCGCGGCAAAGGACCGTCTGGAGCGACTCCGCGTCGAAGCCGGGACAACGCTGCCGATCGGTCTATACGCTGAAGCGTACTGCCACTACTACCTCGACAACGTCGCCGACGCCGCCGACCGGCTGCGATCTGCTGTGGCGATGCTTCACAGCGAACGCAACGTCCGATACCTCTCAATGGCTTACAACGGCTACGGCGTTTGCGCTCAGGCGCTCTGTCGGCTCGACGACGCCCGGGACGCGTATTCGCGGGGACTCGAACTGACGCGAAAGCTAGGGGACGACTCCAGAGCTTCCGTCATTCTCTGCAACCTCTCGGTCCTGGAACGCTTTGCCGGCAACCTCAAAACGGCACTCCCGTTAGCCGAAGAAAGCCTGAGGCTTGGTATCCGCTCACTCACTCAACCAGGACTACTGTCGTGTTTCAACAGCTTGGTTGAGTCCTACGTGCTATGCGGACAAACTCTGGAGGCCCTGAAGACGTTGGAGGAAGGCCGTGCGTGGGTCAAACAGAGTCGGAACTGGCGCATCCAGGTGGATTTTCTATCGCTGAGCGTCAGCCTTGCGCTGATCACAGGACAGGTGAGTGCGGCCCTGGACCTAATCGCCACGGCCGAGAAGATCACCCAAGGTCGCAGTCTTGCGCTTTCAGACGCGGGTGGGTTTGAGACATATCGCGTGTTTCGCGCAGCTCACTTGCAGGGAGACCGTGCGGGCTTTCGGATCGCATCACAAGCAAAGGCAAGGTTCCAGGGTCGCCATCTCCTCTATTATCTGGACGCGGTAGCGGCCATTGCGTGGCTCGAAATGCGCTCCCAGGGACGCTACAGCAACCAAACGCTCAGTGAACTCAGACTGTTCGACGATTGGGGCGTTCCCGGCAAGAGATATCTCTGCCAGGCGCAGGGATTTGTGCAGGGTGCTTGATCGGGTCTGTGCCGGGTGGGACCTAAACAACTCAGACAGCTGCGCGCGTTCCCCGGGGCGCCTCAGATGTCGCTGGGACACGGACGAGGTCACTGTGCGTGACGTCACCTGGTGAGAAATCGGCGATCATGCGACGAATCGTGGGTGACCGTAACACAATCTCGGCCAGGCGCGGATCGAACTGCCGCCCTGAGTACCTGCGGATCTCCTCGATCACCCTATCCACCGCCATAGCCCGACGATAGGGGCGATCGGTCGTCATAGCATCTAGTGTATCCGCAATCATTATAACCCTTGCGCCTACAGGGATGCGGTCCGCCACGAAGCCGTCCGGGTAGCCCGTGCCATCGTAGTTCTCGTGATGATGGCGAACAGCCTCCGCAATGGGGCCGCGCAAGCTGGAAATCGTTGCCACTAGCTCCGCACTGCGTACAGGGTGTGACTGCAGAAGCTTCTTCTCATCCGCTGTTAGTTTGCCGTCTTTTCGGAGAAGCGGGGCGTACTCTTCGTAGATCTTCCCCACGTCATGGAGCAGTGCTGCAGTAGCGATCTGTTCCACTTGTCGGCTCGAAAGCCCAGCCTCCTTCGCAATAATGCGTGCGTAGTCCTTCACCCGCTGCGAGTGACCTGATGTGTACGGATCTCGCGCCTCGATGGCCTTGACCATCAAGTCGAGCAAATCCCTGCCAGACTGCTCTAAGCGCAGATTCTGAACATAGATGTGCCTAACAACAAAGAGTGGGACCACGACTGTTACCAGTCCCAGGAGCTGCCGCTCACCGTACAGGTAGGCCAGGAGTGCTGGAAGCGGCAGCGCGAGCACGTCATATACGATCGAGCCACCGTAGAGCCGAGCCCACGCTTCGCGAAAGCGAAGCCGCTCGGAAAGCGAAATGGCAAGGCTTACGGTGATCGAACTCGTTCCAGCATACAGAAGCCCGGCAGTGAGTACCGGGGCAACGTCAAGGCGGACGTTCGCGATCGCTGGTTGACCACCCACGAGCTGATATACGGAACTGGCCAACCCGAGTGCCAGGATCTCCTTTGATCCGTTGAAGAGAACCTTGATCCACGGCTTCTTTCTGACGACCAGATCCACAACAAAGAACGTCGTTCCGCCGATAACCATCGCCCAGAGCTGATCGAACAGAAAGATGGATGCGAGAAAGGGTATGAATGCGATAGACATCGTTGCCGTGCCCACATTCACGCTTACCGAACTCAGCTCAGCGGCGAGGGCGACGGCCAGCATAGCCAAGAACGCGTTTACGAAGTCATTCGAGTCCGTCCAAGTGGTCCCTTGAGCGGCGAAAAGCAGAGCCGCGAGCGCCCCGACGACGACGCTCGCGACGTAGAACCGCAGAAGGGCCCGAGTGTTCCTGTCCGGCTGCATAGATGTGGGGGTGGCCCCGAGTGAGCGCTACCACGCAATCGTGGCGTTCGCGAAAAAAGTCCGCAACACCGCTCCGAACAGCAACGCGAGCAGATTCAACATGGGCGTCTCACCTCCTTACATCGACCTGCGAGTATCGCTCGCCAAGTCTGGGAGTGGCACGTCTCGCTACGACGCACCCGACGCTCCGCTCGTCTACTGTCCGCTCAGCTCCGCTCTAGGTAGCGAGGACTGGGGCCCCCTGTTCAAGATGTCCGTGTTGTTGTGTGCAACCCGCACTACGCTGCGAATCCGATCTATCCCGTCACGCGGCCTTGGTCCGCCGCAACGCCCGCCCCATCGCCTCGATGATCGCGTCCATCCCGTCCGTCTTGTAAATGATCGTCTCCACCCCGAGCTCCCGCAGCCCCGCCTCGTCCTCCGGCCGCACCCCCCCCGTCACCACCAACACCTCCGCCTCCAACGACCGCCCCGGCTCCAACAGCCGCCGCACCACCTCGTACCCGTTCATGTCCGGCAACGCGTAGTCCAGCACGATCACCGCCGGATGCGTCCGCCCGATCTCCAGCAGCGCGTCCATCCCGTTCGCCGCCTCCACCACCTCCACGTCCAGCTCCGACTGCTCGATCGTCCGCACCAGCGCCTTCAAATACGTCGGGTTGTCGTCCACCACCACGACCGTCTCCGGCCCGCGGTCCTGCCCGATGTCGGGCGGCAACGACATCCCGTGCGCACGCAAAAAATCGATCAGATCGGCCTCGAGCACCCGCCGCCGACCCGTCGGCGTCTTGTGCCCCTTCAAATGACCCTGATCGATCCAGCTCGCGACCGTCGCGGGCGACACCTGACACACCCGCGCCACCCGCTGAGTGCCCCAATACCGCTTGCTTCGCGTAGAACCCACGGAACCCGAAATACCAACAGAATGAGAAACGCGCCAGACCCCCTGGTGCGCCCGCGCAACACATAAGAGTCAAAAAAATCGGTAACCAACTACGACACAACCGGTTACCGTGAATTGTAACAGTTTACCGCCGCGCGTCCGTCCACCGATTCGTCGCATCCAGCACCGCCAACACCGCGCTCCGCTCGGGACTCTCCCGAATCTCGCACGTCCCCGTCAACAACTGCGCCTCCCGGCCCCCCAACCCGTGCACCGCCGCCATCACGAACTTGCGCTCGAACGCATCCACGATCAGCGCGCCCTCCAGCGCGATCGAGTTGTCCGGCAACAGCTCGTCCAGACACGCCGCCGCCGCCCGCGCCGCCGTCTCCACCCGGTTGCGCGGCGTGTCGGTCCCCATCTCCGCCGCCTCCTGCTCCTTGTCCTCGAACGCCAGCCGCACGCTGATCACCACCCGCTGCGGCCGCTCCGACGGCCGCACCTCGAGCCCCTTGAACGTCACCACGCGCTTCTTGGCCCGGGTCCGGACGGCCTCTTCCTGCATCTGCTCGATCGGGCTCACGTCGGCGGTCTGCGCCACCGAGATCTTCCGGTGATCGATCTTGAGCCCCAGCTGCGCCATCAGCGCGGACTCGATGTTCCGCACCACCTGCTTCGGCTGCACGTCGTTGCGCGTCAGCACGTGGATCTCGGTTACCTCCCCCAGCGCCGACACCACCACCCGCGCCGACAGCACGTCCGTCAGGCTGGCGATCAGGTTCTCCGCCCGCTTCACGCCCCAGGGATCGGCCCCCTGGCCGGGCGTGAGCGGCACCGGCTCCGGCGCCTCGCCCGGAGTACGTGAAGGATTGCTGGGGGTCACGGTCATTGCTCTCCTGTCGCCACCTGGTTTCGGCCGGTCGCCTTGGCACGATACAACGCGCGGTCCGCGGCCACCAGCACGTCTTCCCGGTCTTGCTCGTTCGGATCGAACACCGCCACCCCGATGCTCGCCGTCACCAGCCCCTCGGGGTAACCCAGCCGCCGGCCCATGGCCTCCACGCCGCCGCGCAGCTTCTCCGCCACGCGCCGGCCGCCCTCGACGTCGGTGCTCACGAGCACCACCACAAACTCGTCGCCGCCGTAGCGCGCCGCCAGGTCGGTGGAGCGGATCGGTGTGGAAAACTCCTTGGCCGACGCCCGCAACACCTCGTTCCCCGCCTCGTGCCCGAACCGGTCGTTCACCTGCTTGAAGTTGTCGAGATCGGCGAACAGCACCGCGAACCCCTCGCCCGACCGCTTGGAGCGCGCCACCTCGTTGGCCAGGCGGTCGCGCAGCACCCGGAAGCTCGCCAGCTCGGTCAGCGCGTCCACCGCCGCCTGGAGCTGGGCCTGGCGCGCCTCCTTGTCGAGATAGGGCGGGCACGACTTGAGCGTGGTGCGGCCCAGCGCCGCCGCCGCCGCGAACGCGCGGCACGTGGGATAGCCGCACGCCCCGCAGTCCCACGGCCGCCCGTTGGGCGCGCGCCCGATGCGGTCGAGAATCTCGTCCAC
>JBOHSV010000037.1:0-10882 GCA_050921735.1 Gemmatimonadales bacterium
GATCATGGTCGGGCGGCTGGTCCGCGCGCCGGCCTCGCTCGACGAGGCATTCGCCGCCGCCACCGATCCCGTGGCATCGGCGACGACCGCGCTCCTCCTCGCCGACCGTCCCCCCGACCCCGGCGCGGTGTTCGCGCCCGTCGTGGGCGCGGAACGCTGACTCAGCGGAGAGACAGAACGCGATGATGTTCAACCGATCGAAGGCGCTGGCGGTGGGCCTCCTCGTCGCCGTGTTCGCGGCCGGGGGCGTCGTCGGGTGGGCCTGGGAAGACATGGTGGACGACCGCGGCCGCAACCGCCGGCGCGGCACGGACGCCATCGTCGACTACCTGGGGCGGGAGCTCGATTTCCGCCCCGCGCAGCGGGAGTCGGTGCGGGCCGTGTTCGTCCGGCACCGCGCCGCCGTGGACTCCATCTGGCAGGAAGCTCATCCCCGGGTGGATTCGGTCCGGGCCCAGATGCGGCGCGAGATCAGCGCCCAGCTCGACTCGGGGCAGCGGGAGCGGTACGCGCGACTGATTGCCGAGCGTGGGCATCAACGTCGCAAGGCGGACAGCGGCAAGGACACGTCGGGAGGGCGGAAGTAACATGCGATTGTTGACGGTACTGACCGTGCTCGGGGTCGTGGCGCAGGGGCTCGGCGCGCAGGCCCAGGCCCCTGAAGTGACGCTCGATGAGGCGATTCGGCGGGCGCTCCAGGCACAGCCGGCGATGGTACAGGCGCGGGGCGATGCGCGCACCGCGGGCGCGAGCCGCCGCACGGCGTTCGGCGCCTACCTCCCCTCGGTGACGACCAGCGCCTCGGCCGCCCGGAGCAACCTGGGGCGGATCGATAACACGACCGGCCAGGAGGTACCGCCGGAGTATTCCTACACCGGGGGGCTGAACATCAGCCTGGAGCTGTTCGACGGCTTTCGGCGACTGGCCAACCTCCGCTCCACCGCCGCCAGTCAGGACGCCGCGGAGGCGGGGGTGGTGAACCAGCGCTTCCAGGTCACGCTGGCCACCAAGCAGGCGTTCTACGACGCCCTGGCCAGCGAGGAGCTGGTGCGCGTCGCCGAGTCGCAGGTGCGGCGCGCCCAGCGGCAGCTGCAGATCTCGGTCGAGAAGCTACGCGCCGGCTCGGCTACGCGATCGGACTCGCTGCGCTCCACCGTGGACTACGGCAACGCCCGCATCGCGCTGCTTCAGGGGCGGGCGAACCTCGCCACCGCCCAGGCGAATCTCGGGCGCCAGATCGGCATGGACACGCCGGTCCGGGCGGTGCCGGACACTGCGCTCCCGGCGCTGCCCGACACGGCGGCGCTGCGCGCCACGGCGCTGGTCACGGCCCCCCAAATCGAGCAGGCCGAGGCGCAGGCCAGCGCCGCCCGGGCACAGGTGTGGACCGCGCGCGCACAGTATTGGCCGACGCTCAACGTGAGTTACAGCAACAACCGGCAGGGGACCGGCTCGCCAAACCTCCCGTTCTTCAGCAACTACCGTGAGCAGTTCTCGTGGCGGTTCGGCCTGTCGTGGACGCTGTTCAACGGCTTCTCCCGCGAGCAGCAACAGGTCTCGGCGGGCGTGAACCGCGACAACGCCGAGGCGCGGGCCGCGGACACGCGCCGACAGGTGAACGCCCAGCTCACGCAGCAGCTCGCCGCCCTCGCCACCACGTACGAGCAGATCGGCATCGCGCGCGCCAACGTCGCGGCGGCCACCGAGGATCTGCGGGTGCAGAGCGAGCGCTACCGCGTCGGCGCCGCGACGATCCTCGACCTGCTCACGTCGCAGACGGCGCTGACGCAGGCCGAGGTCAACCTGGTCGAGACCCGCTTCAACTACCTCATCGCGCGCGCGCAGGTCGAGGCGCTGCTGGGGCGGGCCCTGTGACGGGCGTCCAGGCGATGGAGTTCCGGACCGGGGACACACCGCTCCCCGACATCATCATCCTCACCCACAAGCTCGCGCGCGACTACGAAATGGGGGCGGAAGTGGTGCGCGCGCTGCGGGGCGTGAGCGTCCAGATCCAGCGGAACGAATTCGTGGCCGTCATGGGGCCGTCGGGGTCGGGGAAGTCCACCCTGATGAACCTCATCGGCTGCCTCGACACCCCCACGGCCGGCGAGTACTGGCTCAACAGCCAGAAGGTGTCCGACCTGGACGACGATGCGCTCGCACGCATCCGTAACAAGGAGATCGGGTTCGTGTTCCAGACCTTCAACCTGCTGCCGCGGGCCACGGCGCTGCACAACGTGGAGCTGCCGCTGATCTACGCGGGGGTGCGGGCGGCGGAGCGGCGGGCGCGGGCGGAGACCGCGCTCGAGCGGGTGGGGCTGGGGGACCGGATGCAGCACAAGCCGAACGAGCTGTCGGGGGGGCAGCGGCAGCGGGTGGCGATCGCGCGGGCGCTGGTGAACGAGCCGAGCATCCTGCTGGCCGACGAGCCCACCGGGAATCTCGATTCCGCCACGAGCGGGGAGATCATGGCGGTTTTCGCCGAGCTGCATCGCGAAGGTCAGACGGTGCTGATGGTGACGCACGAGCACGACATCGCGGCCCACGCGGCACGGGTGGTGACGCTGCGGGACGGCATCGTGGCCGACGACCAGCGCCGAGCCGCGTGACGTGCCGGTCTTCGACGCGCTCCTCCTCGCCCTCCAGACCATCCGGGCGCAGAAGCTCAAGAGCGGGTTCTCGCTGTTGGGGGTGTTCGTGGGGGTGACGTTCCTGATCGGCGCGTGGTCGATCGTGAACGGGATGAACTCGTACATGACCGAGAAGTTCGCCGGCACGCTGTTCGGGGTGAACACGTTTCACCTGCGGCGGCGTCCGATGTTCACACCCCACGTGACCGACTCCGTGTGGCGCGCGTGGGCGCGCCGGCCCCGGATCACCTTCGGCGACGCGCGCGCCGTGACGGCCGGGCTGACGGTGCCGGCCGTCACCGCCTGGGAGTCGAGCGACCGCGTGGCGGTGGAGTACCGGGCGCGCACGGCCCGCGACGTGGAACTCACCGCCGCCACCGATCGCTGGTTCGAGATCCGGAACCTGCCGATCGCCGTGGGCCGCGCGTTCACGGCGCAGGAAGTGCGCTCGGGCGTGCCGGTGGCCGTGCTGGGCGACGCCATCGCGGAGCGTCTGTTCCAGGGCCGCGATCCGCTCGGCAAGGGCCTGCGGATCGGCGGCCTGCCCTACCGCGTCATCGGCGTGGTGGAGCGGCAGGGGAACCTGCTCGGGTTCCCGCTCGACCGGTTCGTGGTGGTGCCCGCGCTCTCGCCCGCGCAGGACCTCGTCAACCCGCCGGGCATCATCGACGCGCTCATGGTCAAGGCGCGGACCGAGCCGGAGATGCGCGAGGCCATCGCGCAGGCGGAGGGCATCATGCGCGCCCGCCGGCACCTGCGGCCCCGGCAGGACAACAACTTCTCCCTGGAGACCTCCGAGGGCGTGCAGGAGTTCTGGGCGGGGATCCGCCAGATCCTCATCGTCGTCGGGCCCGGGCTGGTGGGCGTGTCGCTGGTGGTGGGCGGCATCGTGATCATGAACATCATGCTGATGGCCGTGGCCGAGCGGACGCGCGAGATCGGCCTGCGGAAATCGCTCGGCGCCCGGCGGCGGGACATCCTGCGCCAGTTCCTGGCCGAGTCCGCCGCGATCGCCACCGTGGGCGCCGGGTTCGGCATCCTGGCCGGCATTGTGCTGACCCTGCTGCTCGACGCCGCCACCCCGCTCCCGGCGACCCTGTCACCCGCTTCGGTGTTCCTCGGCGTCGTGATCGGCGCGGGCGTGGGGATCGTCGCCGGGGTTTATCCGGCGAGCCGCGCGGCCCGCCTCGACCCGATCGCCGCCCTGCGGCAGGAGTAGGCCCGTGACTCCGCTGATCGAAGGAGTCGGCATCGCGCTCGCGTCCCTGCGGGCCCACAAGGCGCGCGCGGCGCTCACCATTTTGGGCGTCGCGATCGGGGTGATGGTCGTCATGGTGATCGGCGCGCTGATCGGCGGGTTCAACAAGGGCATCGGCGACATGCTGGCGTCGCTCGGGCCGAACACGTTCTACGTGGGACGGTACTGGGGCGGCACGGGCGATGAAGACCCCGAGGATCCGAACCCCTGGCGCCGCCGCCCGCCGCTCAGGGTCGAGGAGGCGCAACGCCTGGAGCGCCTGCCGTCCATCGCGTTCGTGGTGGTGGACGAGAACGCGTCCGCGAGCGTGGAGTTCGAGGACCGCATCCTGTCCGCCGTCAGCATCCAGGGCCGCGACGCGGACTGGCCCAAGGTCGAGGGCGGCGAGCTCTATCCGGGACGCTCGTTCAGCCACGTGGAGGACGCCGCGAACAGCCGCGTCGCGGTCGTCAACGACAAGCTCGCCGAGCAGCTGTTCGACCTCCGCGACCCCATCGGGCGCCGGATCAAGATCGCGGGCCTGCCCTACGAGGTGATCGGCGTCTACCAGTCGCCGCCCCAGCTGTTCGGCGGCACGCCGCAGGCGGAGGCCATCATCCCGTACGGCACGCTCGTGAAGCACGTCCCGTACTGGCGCGGCTGGATGGATTTCTTCGCGGTGCCGCACGATTCGATCCCGCTCGACCGCGCCATTGACGACGTGACGGTCGCGCTGCGGACCATGCGCGCCCTGCGTCCCGGCGAGCCGAACAACTTCGACGTCGTCACCCAGGACCGCTACATCGACGCGGTGAACAGCTTCACGCTGGTGGCGCGCATCCTGATGCTGGCGCTCTCCAGCGTGGGCCTCATGGTCGGCGGGATCGGCGTGGTGGCGATCATGATGATCTCCGTGACCGAACGCACCCGCGAGATCGGCGTGCGCAAGGCCCTCGGCGCCACCAGGCGCGAAATCCTGTGGCAGTTTCTGGTGGAGGCCGCCACCCTCACCGTGGTGGGGGGCATGTTCGGCATGCTCGGCGGCGGCGCCGTGGCGCTCGTGCTCGCCACGTCCACGCCGGTGCCGGCGTACATCCCCCTCGTCTCGATCGTGGCCGCCCTGGGTGTCGCGGCCCTCACCGGGCTGGTGTTCGGCATCTACCCCGCGTCCAAGGCGGCCCGCCTCGATCCGGTGGAGGCGCTCCGGTACGAGTAGCGGCGCCGGTTAGCTTCCAAGGTCATGCCGATCGTCGAAGCCGTCCGGCTCGCGCTGCGCGAGGTGTGGAGTCACACGCTGCGCTCGTTCTTCACCCTGCTCGGGATCATCGTCTCGGTGGCGTTCCTCATCGCCGTCGTCGCCGTGATCCAGGGCATGAACGCCTACGTCCGCGAGCGCATCGCGGGCGCGATCGTGGGCGTGAACGCGTTCCAGATCCGGCGCGACCCGATCGAGGTCGGGTTCATCGACGACGAGGAGTGGCGCCGCATCCAGCGGCGCCCCATCATCGCGCCCGAGGACGTCCGCTTCGTGGCGCGGGCCCTGCCCGACGCCCACGCGATCGCCTTGCAGTCCGGCTGGCCCACCCCCATGGCGGACGTCCAGTGGCGCAACCGCACCGTGGGGGACGCGTTCGTGTTCGGCGTCACCCCGCCGTACGTCGTCGTGCAGGACTACGCGTTCGCGGCCGGCGAGCCGTTCACCGAGGTCGATCTGCGCCAGCGCCGGCCCGTCGCCGTGCTGGGCTTCGACGTCGCGGACAAGCTGTTCGACACCCCGGCCCAGGCCGTGGGACAGCAGATCCGCGTCCGGGGGGCGCAGCTCACGATCGTGGGGGTGGTCGCCAAGAAGGGCACCGTCCTGGGGCAGTCGTGGGACGGGTTCGTGATGCTGCCCCTCACGACGTTCGAGTCGTTGTACGGGCGCCGACTCACCACGGTCATCTCGGTCAAGATGCAGACCGCCGACGCCGTCGCCGACGCGATGCTGCGGGCGGAGGAGGCGATGCGCATCGCGCACGGCCTGCGCCCCGGCCAGGAAAACGACTTCACCGTAGACACGGCCGAAGGCCTCATCGCCTTCTGGCAAAGCCTGACGCGCGTCATCTTCACCGTCGTCCCCGTCGTGGTGGGCATCGGCATCGTGGTGGGCGGCATCGTGATCATGAACATCATGCTCATGAGCGTGACGGAACGGACGCGCGAGATCGGGGTCCGGATGTCCTTGGGGGCGTCGCGACGCGATATCCGGCGGCAGTTCATCGCCGAGGCGCTCACACTCGCGCTCCTGGGGGGCGTCGCCGGTCTGCTCGCGGGCGCCACCCTCGCGACCGCCGTCAATACCCTCTCCCCGCTGCCGGCCCGCGTCACCGCGTGGTCGGTGGCGCTGGCCCTGAGCCTGGGCGCCACCGTGGGGGTCGCCTTCGGCGTGTATCCGGCGGTCCGCGCGTCGCAGCTCGACCCCATCGAGGCCCTGCGGTACGAATGATCGCCCGGCACGCCGTGCGCGAGGGGTGGCGCATCGCCCTCGATCAGCTGAGCGCCAACAAGCTGCGCTCGGCGCTCACCGTGCTCGGCGTCGTGATCGGGATCGCGACGGTGATGGCCATGGCGTCGATCGTGGCGGGCTTCCGCGAACAGATCGTCAACACCCTCGAGGTGGTGGGCCCGACGACGTTCCGCGTCCTGCGCTTCTTCTCGCAGACCCCGCTCAACCCCGACGCCCTGCCGCGGGAGGTCCGGATCCGGCCCCCGCTCGCCCCGAGCGAAGCCGAGGCCATCGCCCGCCTGCCCGAGATCCACTACGCCGCCATCTGGACGCAGGTGTTCCAGCGGTTCGAGCACGCCGGCATTCGCACGCAGCACCTGGGTGTGTTCGGCGCGGACGACCGCTTCATGGAGATCCTGGGCGGCGGGATCGCGCGCGGGCGGACCTTCACCACGGCGGAGCTGCGCGGCGGCGCCCCGGTGGTCATCATCGAACAGCGCACGGCGGACCGGTTGTTCGGCGCCCGCGATCCGCTCGACCGCTGGGTGCGGGTCGGCGGGTACCCGCTCCGCGTCGTGGGCGTGTATCAGCTCCCCACCAACATCTTCGAGCCGCCCGGCGCGCCCGAGACCGGCGCCATCGTCCCGTACGAGACCGCCCGGCGCGCGTTCATCATCGACGACGTGAACGGGCTCATCATCCTCGTCAAGCCCCGCGTCGGCGTGGCCGTCGCGGACGCCATGGATGCCGCCACCCTCCAGCTGCGCCGCCTGCGCGGCATCCGGGTGGGCGAGCCCAACAGCTTCGACCTGCTCACCTCGGACCACGTGCTCAGCATCTTCGACAGTTTGACGTTCGCGTTCTTTTTCGTGATGCTGGTGCTGTCGAGCATCGCCCTGATGGTGGGCGGCATCGGCGTGATGGCCATCATGATGGTGTCGGTCACGAGCCGGACGCGCGAGATCGGCATCCGCAAGGCGATGGGCGCGACCCGCCGCGAGATCCTGTGGCAATTCCTGGTCGAGGCGGCGACGCTGACGCTGATGGGCGGGATCATCGGCATCGCGCTCGGCCTCGGCCTCGGCGAGGCGCTGAAGCGACTGCTCGACTTCACCACCACCGTGCCGGTCTGGAGCGCCGGGATCGCCACCGCCGTGTCCGTCAGCGTCGGGCTGATCTTCGGTATCGTGCCGGCCGGACGAGCGGCGCGATTGGATCCGGTGGAGGCGTTGCGCTATGAATAGCCCGACCGTCGACCTTCTCGCCATCGCCGCCCACCGCGACGACGTCGAGCTGACGTGCGGCGGCACCCTGGCCAAGGCCGCCCGGGCGGGCCATGCCGTGGGCATCCTCGACCTCACCGCCGGCGAGATGGGCACGCGGGGATCGGCCGAGCTCCGGGCGCAGGAAGCCGAGCGGGCGGCCGGGGTCCTCGGCGCGAAGGTCCGGCTCAACGCCGGGCTGCCCGATGCCCACCTGGCCAACGATGAGGCGTCACGCGTGCCGGTCGTCACGCTGATACGTCAAACACGACCCCGTGTCGTGCTCCTGCCATTCCCCGTCGGGCGCCACCCGGATCATCGCATCGCGTCCGAGCTCGGCCGGGACGCCTGCTATCTGGCCGGCCTGGCCAAGTACCACCCCCGGCCCGGCCTCGAACCGCACCGGCCTTTCAAAGTCCTCTACGCGCTGGCCTATCGCGAGGACCCCGTCAAACCCTCGTTCGTGGTCGACATCTCGGAGACGTTCGAGGTCAAGCTGCAGGCCATCCGCTGCTATGCGTCCCAGTTCGACAGCGTGAAGGCGGCCGGCGAGATCTTCCCCACGGGCCACGATCTCTACGAGCTGATCCGCGTCCAGGCGGCGCACTACGGGTCGCTCATCCGCACGGCGTACGGCGAGCCGTTCTTCACGCACGAGACCGTGGAGGTGGACGACGTGCTGCGGCTTGGCGGGCCGTCGCTCTGATCCTTAGATTCCGGGCCCGTATGCCAAAGCGGATCGTGTATCTCGACAACGCGGCCACGACGCCGGTGCGGCCCGAGGTGTTGGAGGCCATGCTGCCGTACCTCGGGCCGGAGGCGTTTGGGAATCCGTCGTCCCCGCACCGCTTCGGCCGCACCGCGCGGGCCGGCGTCGAGCAGGCCAAGCGCACCATCGCCGAGACGATCGGGGTGGAGCCGAACCAGGTCGTGTTCACCTCCGGCGGCACCGAGGCGGACAACCTGGCCGTGATCGGCACGGCGCTGGCCGCCCGCGACCACGGCGGTCCGTTCCGGGTGGCCGTCTCGGCGATCGAGCACAAGGCGGTGCTCGCCGCCGCCCACGCGGTGCAGGCCCTGGGAGGCGACGCGGTCATCCTCCCCGTCACCCCGGCCGGCGTCCTGGACGAGGCGGCGGTGGACCGCGCGCTCGAGCTGGGCGTGGCGGTGGTGAGCGTCATGTGGGTCAACAACGAGCTGGGTACGGTCCAGCCCGTCCCGGCGGTGGCGGCGCGCTGCGCCGCTGCCGACGTCCGCTTCCACACCGACGCGGTGCAGGCGTTCGGCAAGCTGCCCGTCTCGCTGCGCGACGTCGGGTGCACATACCTGACGCTGTCCGGCCACAAGATCGGGGCGCCCAAGGGCATCGGCGCCCTGGTGGTGCGGGACCGGCGCGCGATCGAGGCGATCATCCACGGCGGGGGCCAGCAGTTCGGCATCCGCCCCGGCACGGAGAACGTGCCGGGCATCATCGGGCTGGCCAAGGCGGTGGAGCTCGCGGGGGCGGAGCAGGCGGAGTTCGCCCGGCGGGCGACGGAGCTGCGCGACGCGCTCGAGCGGCGCCTGCGCGAAGTCGTACCGGACGCGGTGATCCACGCGCAGGGCGCCGAGCGGGCGCCGCACGTGACCAACGTCTCCATCCCCGGCACAGACAGCGAGGCGATGCTGATGCACCTCGACCTGGCGGGCATCGCGTGCTCGTCCGGTTCGGCCTGCAGCACCGGCGCCGTCGAGCCGTCGCACGTGCTGACGGCCATGGGCGTGCCGCGCGAGCTGGGCGTCGCGGCGCTGCGGTTTTCCTTCGGCAAGGACAACACCGGGGAGGACGTGGATGCGGTGATCGCGGCGCTTCCAAAGGCCGTGGAGAAGGTCCGGGCCCTGGCGGCGGTGCTGCATCGATGAAGGGGCGCGTGCTCGTGGCGATGTCGGGCGGGGTGGACAGCTCCGTGGCCGCGGCCCTGCTCGCCGAGCAGGGGTACGAGGTCATCGGCGCCACCATGAAGCTGTTCTGCTATGGCGACGCGGTGCCCGACCGGCCCTGCTGCTCGCTCGATTCGATCACCGATGCCCGGCTGGTCGCGCACCGCCTCGGCATTCCGCACTACGTGCTGAACCTGGAGGACCGGTTCGGCGCGGACGTGATCGATAACTTCGTGGCCGAGTACGCGCGCGGGCGGACCCCCATTCCCTGCGTGCGCTGCAACTCGTTCACCAAGTTCCGCGACTTCCTGCATCACGCCGACGCGCTGGACTGCGAGTTCGTGGCCACGGGCCACTACGCCGTGACCCGGGACGGCGCGCTGTACCGGGGCGGCGACCCCGTGAAAGATCAGTCGTACTTCCTGTGGGGCATCGACCGCGCGGTGGTCCGGCGCCTGCTCACCCCCGTGGGCGCGAGCACGAAGCGCGAGACCCGGACGGCGGCGCGGCGGCTCGGCCTGGTCACCGCGGACAAGCCCGAGTCGGTCGAGATCTGCTTCGTGCCCGACGGCAACTACGCGGGCGTGCTGGAGCGACGCCTCCCCCCCGAGTCCCCGGCGCTCGCCCCCGGTCCGCTCGTCACCGTGGGCGGCGAGATCGTTGGCGAGCACGCGGGCTACGCGCGCTACACGGTGGGGCAGCGGCGCGGGCTCCCCGGAGGATTCGCGAAGCCGATGTACGTGGTCGCGATCCGCCCCGAGACGCGCGAGGTGGTGATCGGTTCGGGCGACGGTCTGTTGGGCCACGAGCTGACGCTGGACGAGGTGAACTGGCTCGCCGAGCCGTTGACGGCCGGGGCCGCGGTCCGGGTGCAGTGCCGGTACCGGGCCCGGGCCGTGCCCGCGGTGGTGGGCCACGCGTTCGGCACGACGCTCGCCCTGCGCCTGCGCGAGCCGGTCCGGGCGATCACGCCGGGCCAGTCGGGAGCCCTGTACGACGAATCAGACCGACTGCTCGGTGGGGGGGTGATTGCCTGACCCCATCACCGGTGCGCCGGGTCACAGCTTCGCGGTTCACCGCGCCGCATCTTCGCTGTCCCACTTCGAGCCTTAGCGAGCGTCCGATGAACCCGTCCTTTCTGAGCCGCGCGGCAGCGGCTGCGGTCGTGTCCGCGTTCCTGGCGGCCGCCTGCAGTGATACCACCGCCCCCACGTTCTCCGACACCGGCGCGATCAGCGCCGAGCTGCAACAGGTGGACGAAGCCTTCCAGTCGTCCCCGTACGAGAGCTTCTCCAGCCTGAGCGAATACATGGCACCCGGGGGCGGCCCGGTGGCCGGCGCGCTGCTG
>JBOHSV010000038.1:0-2271 GCA_050921735.1 Gemmatimonadales bacterium
GGGGGGCGCCGGTGATCTCGACGGTCCGAACCGGCGGCCAGCGCACGGCGACGTTCGCGGCCGCGCGCGCCGCGGGCCCGCCGCCGAGCACGATGGCGATGATGCGGAACTCGCCCGGCCGGTGCGCCGTCACGAGGCCCGTGGAGTCGACGCCGACCGACCGCCGCGACGTGGAGAAAAACACGATGGGCGCGTCCACCCGCCGTCCGCTCGAATCGTACGCCGTGGCCGACACCCGCGCCGTGTCGTTCACGTCGAGCCCGAGCGCGGCGGGCGCGATCTCGACCCGCGCCACGGACGCGGGCGGGGCCGCCTGCTGCGCCGCCACGCCCACCGGGGCGAGCGCGCAGCCGAGCGCGACGATAGTGGTCCGAAGCGACATCCCGGTCCCCTCCGTGATCACCGAGTGGACCGGGATTATGGCCGCGCGCGGGCGCGGAAGCAAGAACGCGCCGCGCTCAGCGCATCCCCAACGAGACGCCGATCTGAAACACCACGAGATTCGCGTGACTCTCGACCGGCCGGACGGAAATGGTCCCGTCCGGCTGCTCCACGATGCCGCCCTCGGGCAGGTACCGCACGCGCCCGTTGCGCACGTACCGGGCCGACACGTCGAGAAACACGGGCCGGCGCCGCGCCAGGCGGATCTGGAGCCCACCGCCCGCCTCCCGCGCGAACGTCAGATCGTCGTAGTTCGTGGTGCTCGCCAGCCAGTCGCAGCCGCAGTCGTCGCCCAGCGAGCTGACCGTGCCGAAGTACCCGAGCCCGATGGTGCCGTAGCCGTAGAGCCGCACCGGGCCGTCGCCCAGCGTGACCTGCGGGCCCACGCCCAGCGACGCGATGAGGTTGTCGGTGTCGAGATCCAGCAGCACGCGGCCGCCTCCGATGGGCACGTAGTCCCGCTCGTGGCCGTACACCAGGAGCGAGCCGCCCACGCGGAGGCCGATCGGCCCCCCGAACGTGAACGCCGCGCCGAAGCCGGGGTGCACGCCCACGAACTGCCGGAATTCTCCCACCGGCTGCGCGATCAGGAGGCCGAGACTGCCGCTGTTGCCGGAGCCCACTTCGCGCAGCCCGCGGCTCTGTGCCAGGGCGGGGGCGGCGAGCAGCGCCAGCAGGGCGCCGACATGCGGGGCAATGCGCAGCGGAGTGGTCATGGTTAGAGGCTCCTGGTCGTGGGCCACTCGCACGGAAGGCAACCGCCGTGCCAGCCCGTGAGACGCATCTCCATGCGCCACGGGTCCCAGTACCTGACCTCAGGAAGGGACAACCACCCGCCCTCGCCGGAGGGCGTATCTTCCGTTCCATGCCCCCGATCACATGGGACGACTTCGCGAAGGTGGACATCCGCGTCGGCCGGATCGTTCAGGTAGAGGACTTTCCCCAGGCGCGGAAGCCGGCCTACAAGCTGCGCATCGATTTCGGCGAGCTCGGCGTGAAGGCGTCGAGCGCGCAGCTCACGAAACGGTATTCGGCGGACGATCTGCGCGGGCGCCTCGTGCTTTCGGTGGTGAACTTCCCGCTCCGGCAGATCGCGAATTTCTTCTCCGAGGTGCTCACGCTCGGCGTGATCGTGGCCGAGGGGGACGTCGTGCTGATCGGGCCGGATCGGGAGGTGCCGCTTGGGTTGCGGATCGCCTGAGGCGGACCGCCCGCCCGCCGTACTTGCGCTCTGGCGCAATCCGGTGCACCGTCAGCCCCGCACACGCGAAAGGAGCTGAGTAATGCGCATCATCGCCAGCCTGGTCGTCCTCGCCGGCCTCGCCGTGCCGGTGCCGGCCAGCGCGCAGCAGGCCTCGGATACCTCTCTGTACGCGCGGCTCGGCGGGGTCTATGCCATCGCCACCGTGGTCGACGACTTCATCGACCGCCTGCTGGTGAACGACGTGCTCAACGCCAACCCGCGCATCAAGGAGGCACGCGATCGCGTGCCCAAGGCAGGCCTCAAGTACCGCGTGACCGAGCTGGTCTGCCAGGTCACGGGCGGCCCGTGCCACTACACCGGGCGGCCCATGAAACAGTCACACGCGCACCTGAACATCAGCGGGCGTGAGTGGGAGGCGATGGTGGCGGACTTCCGCGTGACGCTGGACAAGTTCCAGGTGCCGGCGCGGGAGCAGAACGAGCTGATCGCCATCGTGGCGACCACGAAGCCCGACATCGTCATGGCGCGCTAGTGACGCGCGGCGCCCCGAAGCGCGCGTCGACGTAGTCTTCGAGGATCTTGATGAAGTCGGCGACGATGGTGTCGCCTTTGAGGGTCACCCTGAG
>JBOHSV010000039.1:0-7670 GCA_050921735.1 Gemmatimonadales bacterium
GCTCGGCCGTGGCCGCCGGAAGCGTGAGCGGCAAGGGCGGGGGCGGCGTCGGCTCGAGCGCTGCCGCTTCGACGGCCCCTGCCAGCCCGGCCTTGCGGCCCAGATGAAGCCGCGCCACCGTCAACGCCGAATCGCTCCGTAAGACATCGACCTGCGCGCGGTTCACCTCGAGCAGCAGCTGGAGCGAATCCGTCGCGATCGCGTTGCCCGCCTGCACGCGCACGCGCGCGACGCCGAGCTGCTCCTGGGCGCGCCGCAGCCGGTCGGCCGCGACGCGAGACAACGCGCCCTCGGCGAGCACCGCGTAGTAGGCGGCGTCTGTGGCCAGAGCGGTGCGGAAGCGCGCCGCCGTTTCGTCCGCCTCGGACGCGACCACCGCGGCCCGCGAGCGGCGCACCTCGGCCAGCTTCCCCGCGCCCAGCAGCGTGTAGCTGGCCTCCAGCGTGGCGCTGGTGGCGTTGGGGCTGATCTCGCCGGTCCCGAAGTTGAAGAACGGATCCGAGAACCGGAGGTAGCTGGTCGCGGCGGTGAGGTGGGGCGTGAACAGGTCGGCCAGCGCCGCGCGGCGCTCCCACGACGCGGCCGACACCTCGGCGCGCGCGGTCACGGTCGCCGGATCGACCCGCTCGGCCAGCCGCCTGGCCTCGGCGAGCGTCACCACAGGCAGATCCTGAACCGCAGAGGGCGCAGAGGACGCCTGACCCGACAGCACCGCGGGCACGGCGAGACTGCCCGCCAGCAACAGCAGGAGCACGAGGGCGGTCTGCGTCACGGGCCGCGGCTCGAGCGCGGTGGCCAGGCGCCGCCCCCGCAGCCGCTCGAGCACGACGAACACCGCCGGCACGAGGTACAGGGTGATGACGGTCGAGACGATCATCCCGCCGATGATGACGTAGCCGAGCGGCCGGCGGCTGCCGGCGCCCGCACCCAGGCCCAGCGCGATCGGGAGCGCTCCGAAGACCGTCGCCACGGACGTCATGAGAATGGGCCGCAGGCGGATGCGTCCCGCCTCGAGCATCGCGGCCACCGCGTCGCGGCCGCGCGCGCGCAGGTCGTTGGCGTAGGTCACGAGCAGGATCGAGTTCTTCGAGACCAGCCCGATCAGCAGGATCATGCCCACCTGGCTGTAGACGTTGAGCGTCGAGCCCACCACCCACAGGGCGGCGAGCGCCCCGGTCACGGCCAGCGGGACGGCCAGCATGACGGTGAACGGATGCACCAATGACTCGTACTGCGACGCCAGCACCATGAACACGAAGATCAGCGCCAGCCCGAAGGCGAAGTACAGGGCGCTGCCGCTCTCGCGCAGCTCGCGCGATTCACCGGCCAGGTCCACCGCGCTGCCCGGCGGCAGCACCTGGGCGGCGGCGGCGTTGAGGGAATCGAGGGCCTGTCCCAGCGTGAAGCCGGGCGCCAGGCTGGCCGACAGCGTGAACGACCGGACGCGGTCGTGGTGGTTCAGCTGGCGGGGCCCGACGCGCTCTTCCAGTCGCGTCACGGCGTCGAGCGGCACCAGGTTGCCGTTCCGCCCCCGGACGTGCAGGCCGCTGATGTCCGACGGCGTGGCCCGCTCCGCGGGGTCGAGGCGCAGGATCACGTCGTACAGCTTGTTGTCCGACGTGAACCGGGACACGTCCTGCCCGCCGAGCAGCGTCTGAAGCGTGGTGGCCACGTCGCGCGCGGGCACGCCGAGGTCTTCGGCGCGGTTCCGGTCGAGCGTGACCACCAGCTCGGGCTTGGTCACGCGCAGGTCGGTGTCCACGTTGAGCACGCCCGGAATGGCGCGTGCCCGGGCCACCAGCGAATCCATGCCGCGCACCAGCGCCTCGAAATCACGGTTCTTCACCACGAACTGCACCGGCGGATTGAAGCCGCCGAACGCCGGCGGGTTGACGGCGAAGGCGAACACGCCCGGCACGCCGAAGAAGAACTGCGGCTGGACCTCGTTGATGATGTCCTGGGCCGAGCGGTCGCGCTGATCCCAGTCCTCCAGGATGGGGCCTACCACCCCGCTGCTGGGCGGGCCGTCGAATCCCACGACCGCGAACGACGAGCGGATGTCCGGGGTCCGGTGGACGATCTCCTCGAGCTGGCGCACGTAGCCGTCGGTGTACTCGACGGTGGCGCCCTCGGGCGCGATCACGAAGGTGAAGAAGAAGCCGCGGTCGTCGGGCGGCACGAACTCCCGCTCCAGCGCGGAGAACAGGCCGACCGCCGCGGCCGTGAGCCCGGCGCCGCCCGCGATCACGAGCAGGGGATGCTTCACCGCCCGCCCGAGCGTCCTGCCGTAGGCGGCGGCGACGGCGTCGAGCGCCCGGCCGACCGCGTGCTCGAACCGCGACTGCCGGTGCGTCGCCCGCAGGATCTTCGCCGAGAGCATGGGCGTGAGCGTGAGCGCCACGACGCCCGAGATCAGCACCGCGCCGCCGACCGCCACGCCGAACTCGGTGAACAGCCGGCCGGTGGCGCCCGTGAGGAACAGCAGGGGCGAGAACACCGCGAGCAGCGCGAGCACGGTGGCGATCACGGCCGTGGTGATCTCGCGCGTGCCGTCGATCGCCGCGGTCTCGGGGTCCTTGCGCAGCTCCTCCTGGTGCCGGTACGCGTTCTCCATGACGATGATCGCGTCGTCTACCACGATCCCGATCGCCAGGATGAGGCCGAGCAGCGTGAGCGAGTTCACCGAGAAGCTCAGCCCCGCCAGCACCGCGAAGGTCGCGATGATCGAGACGGGGATGGCCAGCGCCGGGATGATCGTGGCGCGGAACGTCCGCAGGAACACGAAGATGATCGCGATCACGATGCCGGCCGTGATCAGCAGGGTCTCGCGCGCCTCCTGGATCGAGCGGCGCACGAACATCGACCCGTCGTAGGCCATCGACAACTCCACGCCGGCCGGGAGCGCGCGCTGGATCTCCGGCAGCTCGGCCAGGGCGGCCTCGGCGACGTCGACGACGTTCGCCTTCGACTGGCGGAGCACGCCGACGAACACCGCGGGCTGGCGCGAGTAGCGCACGACCGTCCGCTCGTCCTCGGGTCCGGGCTCGACCCGCGCGACGTCGCGGAGCTTGACGAGACGACCGGCGGCGCTCGAAACCGTCAGGTCCCGGAACTCGTCGGGCGTCCGCATTTCGCCCAGGTAGCGCACCGCGAACTCCCGCCGGTCGGACTCGATCCGGCCGGCCGGGATCTCGACGCTGCGGGTCCGGATCGCCTGTTCCACGTCGTGCACCGTCAGGCCCCGCGCGGCCAGCTCCCGCGGCGACAGCCACACCCGCATGGCGAAGCGCCGCTCGCCGAAAATCGGTGCGCCCGCGACGCCGGGGATCGTCTGCAGCCGGGGCTTCACCTGGCGGTCCGCGATGTCCGAGAGCTCCATCAGGTTGTAGCTGTTCGACGTCAGGGCGAGGAACATGATGGGGAACGCGTCGGCGTCCTCCTTCGCCACCACGGGCTCCTCGATGTCCTCCGGCAGGAGGCCGCGCACGCGGCTCACCTTGTCGCGCACGTCCTGCGCGGCCGCCTCGATCTCGCGCTCCAGCGTGAACTCGAGGGTGATGAGGCTCATCTGCTCCTGGCTCGCGCTGGTCATGGTCCGGAGGCCCTCGACGCTCGACAACTCCTCCTCGAGCACGTCGGTGACTGATGATTCGACCACCTGCGGGCTCGCGCCCGGGAGGATGGTCCGGACCGACACCACGGGCGGGTCGGCGTCGGGGAACTCGCGCACCGGGAGGCGCGTGTATCCGATCGCCCCGACCAGCACGAGGCCCAGGCTCACCATGCTCGACAGTACCGGGCGGCGGATGAATGTCTCGGCGAAACGCATCAGGGTGCCCTTCTGCTTGTCTCAGGTGTGGGGCTGTGACGCTCCATGGCGTCAGTTAGTCGAAGCGGGGCTGTCGAGATCGACAGCGAACGGGTTCGGGCGCATTTTTCGGCCAACAAATGAGCCCCGAAGATATCCCGAAGCGGCACCGGCCGCAACGGGCCAGGGGCGGGACAGAATGGGGATATATCGTGTCGGCATCATGGGGCAGTAACAACGGCAGGCGGGCCACTGGTTCCAGCCGGGGACTACCGGATCCGGCGCGTGCTCAACTGCCCCGTGAGGGTCAGGCCCCGCCGTGGGCGGGCGTCGCAGCGGGGAACAACCCCAGCGCCGTCTGCTCCCCTCGCTCCAGATCCAGCAAGAGCTGCTTGCGCCACAGGCCCCCGCCGTACCCGCCGAGCTTGCCGTCCTTGTTGACCACGCGGTGGCAGGGGATGACGATCGCAAGCCGGTTTTGCCCGTTCGCGTGTCCCACGGCGCGCTGGGCGCCGGGCGCCCCGACGGCCCAGGTGAGCTTCTCGTACGAGTAGGTGTCGCCGTAGGGGATTTCCCGCAGGGCGTTCCACACCTTCACCTGAAACGGCGTGCCCGGGTACACGAGCGGCAGCGTAAACTCGCGCCGGCGGCCCGCGAAGTACTCTGCCAGCTCGGACCGCAGCTGGTCGAGCAGAGGATGCGTGCCCGGCAGGACGGGACCCAGCCGCTGGCGCAGGCTGGTGAGCTGCGCTTCCAGCATGCGCCGGTCGCTGAACTCGAGCAGGCACACGCCCTCGTCGGTGGCACCGGCGACGAGCGGGCCGAGCGGGCTCTCCAGCCAGCTCAGCGTCACGAGACCCAGTCCCCGACTCATGCCGGGTGCCCGGCCGATCGCCCGGCCGAAGGCCTCGCGAAACCCGCTGTGCGATTCGAAACCGTGACTCATGGCCACCTCGTCGAGCTTGGCGCCCTGGCGCAACTGTTGAAACGCCCTTCGCAGGCGATAGCCTCGGGCGAACGCGTGAAACGTCATCCCGTAGCGCTGCTGGAAATACCGGCGCGCCCGCTCCGGCTCGACGCCCAGCCCGCGCAGGTCCTGGTCGCGCAGGCGCCGCTCGGGATCCTGCTCGAGCCGGGCCAGCAAGCCCTTGATCCACGCAGGGTGCGCACCCGGCACTTCCAGCGGCCGGCACCGCTTGCACGGTCGGTAGCCCGCGAACAGCGCGTCTTTGACCGAGCCGAAGTACTCGACGTTCTTGCCCAAGGGCTTGCGCGCGGGACACGACGGGCGGCAGAAGATGCCGGTCGTCCGGACACCGAGGTAAAACACGCCGTCGTAGGAGGCGTCGCGCCGCCGGTAGGCGGCTTCCATCTCTGTGGCGGGCGGCAGGCGCGGGGTGTTCGTCCTGGTCATGGCATGAACCTAGGCACGGGCCGATGCGGCGGCCACCGTGAAATCGACGTTAATGTCGAGCCGGCCGAATCGGCTGTCGAATTCCGGCCTTCCCGAGCGACCAAGTAGCGTCCATCGCACCCCATCGACCGCGACCGGAGGAAGCCATGCGCTACCTGTGCCTGATCTTCGACGACGAAAAGAAGTGGGACGCCTTGTCCAAGAGCGAGCAGGACGCCGGGATGGCCGCCTACCGCGACTTCACGGAGGCCATCAAGAAGAGCGGCCAGTACATCGGCGGCGAAGCCCTGCAGCCGGTCCGCACCGCCACGGTCGTCCGGGTCCGCAACGGCAAGCTGTCGGCCACCGACGGGCCATACGCCGAGACCAAGGAGCAGCTCGGGGGCTTCTACCTGATCAACGCCCGGGACCTGGACGACGCCATCCAGGTGGCCGCCAGGATCCCTTCGGCGCGCTGGGGTAGCATCGAGGTGCGGCCGATCCAGGAATTCGACTAGGTAACGGCGGGAGCGACCCATGTTCAGAGACAGCAAGGCCTTCAGCGGCTTCTCGGTTGACGACATCCCCAAGGCGAAGGCGTTCTACGGCGGGGTGCTCGGGCTGAAAGTGTCCGAGGCGCACGACTTCCTGACCCTGCACCTCGCGAGCGGCGCGACGGTGCTCGTCTACCCCAAGCCGAATCACGTCCCGGCAACCTTCACGATCCTCAACTTTCCGGTCGACGATATTGAAACAGCGGTCGATCGGCTGACGAGGGCTGGCGTCCGCTTCGAGCACTACGACGGAGAGCTGCAGACGGACGGGAAGGGCATATTCCGAGACGGGGGTCCGCCGATCGCGTGGTTCAAGGACCCGGCCGGTAATATTCTCTCCGTGCTCGAGGAGAGGGAGTGATGAAATACCTTTGCGCGATCTATTACGACGAAAAGAGACTGGATGACGTGCCGAAGGAGGCCGTGGACGCGGTCGTCTCCGAGTGCCTGGCGTACGACGAGTCCCTGAAGCGGAACGGGCACCTGTTGGCGTGCGAGCGCTTGCAGCCGGTGAGCATGGCGACGACGGTCCGAATCCGCAACGGGCAGGCGACGGTCACGGACGGCCCGTTCGCCGAGACCAAGGAGCAGCTGGGCGGGTTCTATCTGATCGAGGCCCGGGACCTGAATGACGCGATCCGGATCGCCTCGCAGATCCCGCCCGGGCGCCTGGGATGCGTCGAGGTGCGGCCCGTCCTGGAGTATGGGACCTAGGGTGTGCCCCGTGAGGTGATGGATGAGGCGGCCGAACCGATTCGCGCGACGGTTGACGCCGTCTACCGCGCCGAGTCGCGCCGCGTTCTCGCCACCCTGATTCGGCTGCTGGGCGACTTCGACCTCGCGGAGGAGGCGCTGCACGACGCGTTCGCCGCGGCGCTGGAAAGCTGGCCGCGGGACGGCGTGCCCGCGAATCCCCGGGCCTGGTTGATCTCGGCGGGACGCTTCAAGGGCATCGACGCCCTGCGCCGCCGCGCCCGGTTCGACGCCTCGGTCCCGCGGCTCGTGGAGCAGCTCGAGACCGGCGCCGATGCGGGCGCGGCGTGGGACGGCGAGAGCGTCGCGGACGACCAGCTGCGGCTCGTGTTCACCTGCTGCCACCCGGCACTGTCGCCCGATGCCCAGGTGGCGCTCACGCTGCGCGAGGTCTGCGGCCTCACCACCGAGGAGATCGCGCGGGCGTTCCTCGCCGGGCCAGCGACGGTCGCGCAGCGCATCGTGCGGGCCAAGGCGAAGATCCGCGACGCGAAGATCCCCTACCAGGTGCCCGCACCCGCCGAGCTCCCGGACCGGCTGGACACGGTGTTGCGGACGATCTACCTCGTGTTCAACGAGGGGTACGCCGCGTCGTCGGGCCCGTCGCTCACGCGCGCCGATCTCTCGGGCGAGGCGATCCGGCTGGGCCGGCTGATCGTCGAGCTCTTGCCCGAGCCCGAGGCGACGGGGCTCCTGGCGCTGATGCTGCTGCAGGAGTCGCGCCGCGCCGCGCGCACGACGCCCGACGGTGACCTCGTCCTGCTCGAGGATCAGGACCGGACGGTCTGGAACCGCGAGCAGATCGCGGAGAGCCGGGCGCTGGTGGAGCGGGCGCTGGGCTCGCGCCGGTTCGGGCCCTACACGCTCCAGGCGGCGATCGCGGCGGTGCACGCCGAGGCCCCCAGCTTCGCGGCCACGGACTGGAACCAGCTCGTGGCGCTGTACGACGTGCTGCTGCGGGTCGAGCCGTCGCCCGTGGTGGAGCTGAACCGCGCCGTGGCGGTGGCGATGCGCGACGGTCCGGGCGCGGGCCTCGCCCTGGTGGACGCGATCCTGGGGCGGGGCGATTTGGAGGACTACCACCTGGCGCACGCGACGCGGGCGGACCTGTGCCGGCGCCTCGGGAGGGCGGCCGAGGCCCGCTCGGCCTACGCGCGGGCGC
>JBOHSV010000040.1:0-3052 GCA_050921735.1 Gemmatimonadales bacterium
GCCGGCGCCGACCCGCCGCACGCAGCGAGTCCGAGGACGACCGCGAGCAACACGACCCGGGGCCGCCTCACAACGCCCCCTCGGCGGCCCGCCCCGCCTGCCGCGCGCGCCACAGGTAGTAGAGCACGGGAATCACCACGAGCGTGAGCACGGTGGAGGTCACCATGCCTCCGATCATCGGCGCCGCGATCCGTTGCATCACGGAGGCGCCGGTCCCGTGGCTCCACATGATCGGCACGAGGCCCATCGTCACCGCCGTCGCGGTCATGAGGATCGGCCGCACCCGCAGCACCGCGCCGCGCTCGATGGTGCGCTCGACCGGTTCGCCGTCATCGCGGCTCCCCCAGGCCCGATCCAGGTAGACCAACATCACCACGCCGATCTCGGCCGCCACGCCCGCCAGCGCGATGAACCCCACCGCGACCGCGACCGACAGGTTGAAGCCGGCGGCCCACATGAGCCACACCCCGCCGATCAGGGCGAACGGCAGCGACGTCAGCACGATCGCCACCTCGACGGCGCTCTGAAAGGTGAAATAGAGCAGGAGCGCGATGATCGCGAGCGTGAGCGGTACCATGATGGCGAGCCGCTGCTTCACGCGCTCCATCGCCTCGTACTGCCCGCTCCACTGGAGCCGGTAGCCGGGCGGGAGCGCGATCTCCCGGGTCACCAGCGCCCGCGCCTCCGCCACGTAGCCGCCCACGTCGCGGCCACGCACGTCGATGAACACGATCCCCACGAGTTGTGCGTCCTCGCTCTTGATCATCGGTGCGCCAGCCGTGAACCGGGTCGTCACGAGCTGCGAGAGCGGCACTTGCGCGCCCTGCGGACTGGCGACGAGCAGGTCGCCCAGTCGCCGCGGATCGTCGCGGAACGAGCGCGCGTAGCGCACCTGAACCGGGTAGCGTTCGCGGCCTTCCACCGTGGTGGTGACGTTCATGCCGCCCAGAGCCGTGCCGATCACGTCCTGCACCTGGCCCACGGTGAGGCCGTAACGGGCGACGGCATCCCGGTCGGGGTGAATGTCCAGGTACCGCCCGCCGAACGCCCGCTCGGCGAAGATGCTGGCCGTCCCGGACACGGGAGCGAGCAGCGCCTCGATCTCCCCGCCGAGCCGCTCGATGGTCCGGAGATCCGGTCCGAAGATCTTGATGCCCAGGGTGGTGCGGATGCCGGTCGAGAGCATCTCGGTCCGGTTCTTGATGGGCATCGTCCAGCTATTGACGTATCCCGTGAACCGGAGCTCGCGGTCCATTTTCGCGATGAGCTGGTCCTGGGTGAGCGGCTCGGGCCACTCGGACGGATCCTTGAGGTTCACGATCGTTTCGACCATGGACATGGGCGCGGGATCGGTCGCGGTCCGCGCTCGGCCGGCCTTGCCCAACACCGACTCGACCTCGGGAAACGTCATCAGGATCGAGTCCTGCTTCTGGAGCATGCGCCGCTGTTCCGTGACAGACACTCCCGGGATCGTGTTCGGCATGTACATGAGCGAGCCCTCGTCCAGCGGTGGCATGAACTCGCTGCCCAGCCGCGCCAGCGGCCACAGCGTGAACGCGAGCAGCGCCACGGCGCCGCCCAACACGAGCCAGCGGTGCCCCAGGGCCCACCTGAGCACCGGCCGGTAGAGCCGGATGGCCCAGCGGTTGATGGGGTTTCGTTCCTCGGGCCGGATCCTCCCCTTGATGAACAGCCCCATGAACACGGGCACGACCGTCACCGACAGCAGTGCCGCGGCCGCCATCGCGAACGTCTTGGTGAGCGCGAGCGGGCTGAACAGCCGGCCCTCCTGCGCCTGGAGCGAGAACACGGGCACGAACGACAGCGTGATGATCAGGAGCGACACGAACAGCGCGGGGCCCACCTCGCGGGCGCTTGCCGCGACCAGCTCCCAGCGCGGCCGGTCGGGCTCGTGCTCGATGTGCTTGTGCAGATTCTCGATCATCACGATCGCCGCGTCGATCATCGCGCCGATGGCGATCGCGATGCCGCCGAGCGACATGATGTTGGCGTTTACCCCCATGAACCGCGTCGCCGCGAGCGCCATGAGGATCCCGAGCGGCAATGTGGAGATGGCCACGAGCGCGCTGCGTGCGTGGAGCAGAAAGACGACGCACACGAGGGCTACGATGAGCGACTCCTCGATCAACGTGCGCCATAGGGTGCGGATCGCCCGGTTGATGAGCGAGGAGCGGTCGTATGTCGTGACGATCCGGACCCCAGACGGGAGCCCCTGCGCCAGCTCGTCGAGCTTGCGCTTGACGCCGTCAATCACCGCGAGCGCGTTCTCGCCGTAGCGCATCACCACGACGCCGCCCACGGCCTCGCCCGTGCCGTTCCACTCGACGAAGCCAAGCCGGATGTCGGGCCCCAGCGTCACGGTCGCCACGTCCCGCACCCGGACCGGGACGCCGTTCGCGCCCGGCCCGACGGCCAGGCCGGTGATGTCGCCCACGCCACGGAGGTAGCCCAACCCGCGGACCATGTAGTCGCCGCCTGCCACCTCGATGGTGCGCGCGCCCACGTCGGCGTTCGACGTCCGGATGGAGCGGATCACCTGGTCGGCCGTGACGCCGAAGCCCAGCAGTTTCGCCGGGTCGAGGATGACCTGGTACTGCTTCACGTACCCGCCCACGCTCGCCACCTCGGCCACGCCGGGGACCTGCTGGAGACCGTAGCGGAGATACCAGTCTTGGATCGAGCGCAGCTGATCGAGCGAGTAGCCTTCTCCCTCCACGGCGTACTGATAGACCCAGCCCACGCCCGTGGCGTCGGGCCCGAGTTGCGGCCGGACGCCCTCCGGCAGCGCCGCCCCCGCCGAGTTGAGATATTCGAGCACCCGGCTGCGGGCCCAGTACAGGTCCGTGCCGTCCTCGAATAGCACGTAGACGAACGACAGCCCGAACATGGACTGCCCGCGTACCACCTTGGTCTGCGGTACGGCCAGGAGCGCGGTGACCAGCGGATAGGTGACTTGGTCCTCGATCACCTGCGGCGCCTGCCCCTGCCATTCGGTGAACACGATGACCTGGACGTCCGACAGGTCGGGAAT
>JBOHSV010000041.1:0-4081 GCA_050921735.1 Gemmatimonadales bacterium
CGACCGCCACGATCGGGGGCCGGGCGGGCTCCTCGGGCTCGCGCCGCGGGGCGCCGGGCCACGGCTTCGAGAAGTAGGACAGGCCCACGGAGCCGATCAGGTGGGTGGTCGAGCCCACCAGATTGTCGTCGGGCATGAACACGCCGCGGCCGTCGAACCGCAGGGCCAGCCGGTCGGTGATGCCGATGCGGAATCCCGCTCCGCCGTGGAAGCCGTTCTCGGCGTAGTCGTAGGGGAACGTCGTGCCGATGTCCAGCCGGGAAAAGCCACCCAAGACGTACAGGGAGAAGCGGCGGCCGCCGCCACCCAGTACCAGGCTCGCGCTGCCGAGATGAATGCCATAACTGGCGTTCCCCGCCACCGTGCTGGGGCCGGTGTACACGCCTTCCAGCTCGAGCCCGAGGAACCGGTTCACATGGAATGCCAGCCGGGCCCCGCCGCCGATCCGGTCGTCGAGAAGGAGCGCCTCGTTGTATCTGGTGAACGTGCCGAAGCCCCCCAGCTCGAACCGGGGGCCGTCTTGGGCGGCGGCCGGGCTCGCGACCGCGGCCAGGAGCAGCATGCCTGCCGAGAAACGGAACAGCGGCTTCATCGGTCTCCCTCCCACAAAGAACGGGGGGCGGGGGCCAGGCCTGCGCCGCCCCCAAAGCGACCCCGAAAATAGTGGTTGGAGCCGTGACGTGCAAGCTATGGCATTGCCGATAGGTGGGTTAAGCCACGAAGTCGCGAAACTACTTGAGGTATGGTCGATGATGTCGCGATAGTGGTGTCACGGTGATTTCTAGATCAGGCCGAGCTTCCGCCCCACTCGCGTGAACGCCGCGAGGGCAAACTCCAGGTCGTCGCGCCGGTGCGCCGCGGAAATCTGGCAGCGCACACGGGCCTGGCCCTGGGGGACGACCGGGTATCCGAAGCCCGTCACGAACACGCCCTCGTCGAGCAGCCGGTCGCTCATCTGGATGGCTTTGGCGGTGTCCCCGAGAATCACCGGGATGATGGGCGTCTCGCCCGGCAGGGGGGTAAAGCCCGCGGCCGCGAGCCGGTCGCGGAAGTACCGGGCGTTTTCGTGCACTCGGGTCACCAGCTCGGGGTGTGCCTGGAGGTGCCGAACCGCGGCCAGGGCGCTCCCGGCCACGGTGGGGGGGAGGGCGTTGCTGAAGAGCTGCGGCCGCGAGCGTTGCGTGAGGTAGTCGGCGAGGGCGGCCGGGCCCGCCGTGAACCCGCCGGCCGCGCCACCCAGCGCTTTTCCCAGGGTGGACGTGATGACGTCGACCTCCCCCAGCATGCCGTGATGCTCGGCCGTGCCGCGGCCGCTCTTCCCCAGGACGCCGGTGGCATGCGAGTCATCCACCACGACGATCGCGTCGTAGCGCCGGGCGAGCTCCACGATGTCGGGCAGCTTCGCGATGTCGCCCTCCATGGAAAAGACGCCGTCCGTCATGACGACCCTGAGGCGGGCCGACGTGGCCGCCGCGAGCTTCTCCTCGAGATCCGCCATGTCGCTGTGGCGGTAGACCGCGCTCTGACATCCGGTCATGGCCTTGGCCAGGCGGATGGCGTCGATGATCGAGGCGTGGTTCAACTGGTCCGAGATGACGACGTCGTGCTCCCCGAGGATCGTCGGGCACAGTCCCTCGTTGGCGTTCCAGCAGCTCACGTACGTCAGGGAGGCGGCGCAGCTCACGAGCTCGGCGAGCGCCTGCTCGAGCTCGCGATGGATCGTGAACGTGCCGCAAATGAAGCGGACCGAGGCGGTGCCCGCGCCGAAGCGGTCCAGCGCGCGGCGGCCCCCGTCGATCACCTCCGGCACGTCGCACAGGCCGAGGTAGTTGTTGGACGACAGGATGACGACGTCGCCGCGGCCCTCCATGCGGACCCGCGCCGCCTGCGGCGAATCGAGATAGTTGAGGCGCTTGTACACGCCGTCCTGCTTGAACTGATCGAGCTCGACCTGGAGCCGGGTGGCGAACGGGGTCATGCGATCTCCAGAATGACCTTGCCGGCATCGCCCGAGCGGATGGCCGCGAGGGCGTCGTCGATCCGGGCGAGCGGAAAGCGGTGCGTGATGACGGGGTGGGGGTCCAGCATGCCGGTGGACAGGAAGCGGCGCATCTGGTTCCACGTCTCGTACATGCGGCGGCCGGTGACGCCGTACAGCGTGATGCCCTTGAAGATGACGTCGCCGGCCAGGTCCAGGGGCACCGCGCCCGGCGGCAGGCCGAGGAGCTGCACGCGGCCGCCCAGGCGGACCGCGCGCAGCGCCTGCTTCAGCGCCGAGGGGACGCCCGACATCTCGCACACCACGTCCGCGCCCTCACCCCCGGTTTCGGCCAGGACCGCGCCCACGACGTCGTCGCGCGCGGCGTTGAGGAGCACCTGCGCGCCCATTCGCTCGGCCAGGGCCAGCCGCCTGGGATTCACGTCCGACGCGATCACCTTGGCGGCCCCCGCCGCGCGCGCCACCCCGACGGCGAAGCAGCCGATCGGCCCGCACCCCACCACGAACACGGTGCTGCCGGGGATCTCCGCGGTCAGCACCGTGTGGAAGGCGTTGCCCACCGGGTCCATGATGGCGCCGATCTCGGTGGGGATGCCGTCCAGCGTCAGCACGTTGGTCTCGGGCATCACGACGAACTCGGCGAACGCGCCGTCCCGGTCCACGCCGATGATCCGGGTATTGCGGCAGATGTGCGAGTTGCCCGTGCGGCACTGCAGGCAGTGCCCGCACACCAGGTGCCCCTCGGCCGTCACCGCCTGGCCGGGCTTGAGCTCGGCCACGCCCTCGCCCGTGGCGACGATCTCGCCCGCGAACTCGTGGCCCAGCACCAGCGGCGGCCGGATCCGTCCCTCCGCCCACGGGTCCCAGTCGGCGATATGCAGGTCCGTGCCGCAGACGCCGGCATGCCGAACGGCGATGAGCACCTCCCCCGGGCCGGGGACGGGCTCTGGGACGGCCTTGACCTTCAGCCCCGGACCGCGGCCTTCCTTGACGATGGCTTGCATGGAGACTCGGGAAACGTGCAACGGCAAACGTGTAACGTTAGAAGATCGAGCGCGTGAACCCGCCGTCCACCTGGAGCACGGCGCCGGTAATATAGCCGGCCTGGTCCGAGGCGAGGAACGCGACCGCCGCCGCGAGCTCCTCGGGCCGCCCCATCCGGCCGAGCGGGATTCCGGACACCATGTCCCGCAACACGGCGTCGCGGGAGCGCTTTTCCCGCTTGGCCCGCGTCTCGGCGAGCTCGTGAATCCGGTCGGTCGCGACGAAGCCGGGGCAGACGACGTTCACGGTGATCCCGTCACCCGCCACTTCGTCGGCCAGGGCCTTGGCGAAGCCGAGCACGCCGGCGCGCGCGGTGGTCGAGAGGATCAAGCCGGGTAGCGGCTGCTTGGCGGCGACCGAGGCCAGGCACACGACGCGGCCCCACTGGAGCTTGCGCATGTGCGGAATCCCGGCGCGCGCCAGGTGCATCGTCGAGAGCAGGTTGGTGTCGAGGGCGTGGCGCCACGCCTCGGGCGGCTGATCCTTGAACGGGGCCGTCGGCGGGCCGCTGGCGTTGCAGAACAGCACGTCCAGCCGGCCCAGCTCGCGCACCGTCCGCTCCACGAGCTGCTCGGCCTCGGCCGGCACGCCCACGTCGGCCACGAACGGCAGGACCGCGTGGCCCGTCTCGGACTCCACATCCCGGGCGGCGGCCTCGACCTCGGGGGCGTGTCGGCCGTTGATCACGACCCGGGCGCCTTCGCGCGACAGGGCCTCGGCGACCGCGTGCCCCAGCCCCCGCGTGCTCCCGCACACGAGCGCCACGCGGCCGCGGAGTCCTAGGTCCATGCGCGCGTCACGCCGTCGCCGGGACCGCGACCGGCTCGATCCGCACGGCGCAGATCTTGAGCTCGGCCATCTTCGCGTACGGGTCGAGCACGGGGTTGGTGAGCAGGTTGGCCGCGGCTTCGCGGAAGTGGAACGGCACGAACACCTGCCCGCGCGCCACCCGCTGCGACACGCGGCACGCGGTCACCATCGAGTTGCGGCGCGACGTCAGCCGGACCAGATCGCCTTCGGCCACGCCCAACTCCGCCG
>JBOHSV010000042.1:0-4007 GCA_050921735.1 Gemmatimonadales bacterium
CCAGGACGATGGTCAGCGCCACGAGCGCGGCGAACAGCGGCTCCGAGAACAGCGCCGTCTGGACGGCGAGCACGGGAATGGCCAGGGCGGTGACCGCCACGACGGCCGCGGCGAGTCCCCGGGGCGCCTCGTCCCCCAACAGGCGCAGGCGCTCGGCGTGCCACGCGATGAGGCCCGCCGCCGCGGCCGCCAGGACCAGGTTCAGGACCTTGGCCGCCAGCGCGGCGGCGCCCACGGGCAACAGCCCGAACAGGGGAGTGAGCACGAGCGGATAGAGCGGCGGGTAGTGCACCGCCGCCGGCGCGCCCGGGAGATTGAGGTGCACGTACCCCGCTCCCCGGGCGAGCGCCACGGCGAGGGCCGCGTAGATCCCGTCGTCGTAGAACACGCCGACGAGAAAGGTGTTGAGAGCGAGCGCGCCTCCGGCGAGCGCGACCCCGGCGACTGCCAGCCCGGCCCGCCAGGCCGGCCGCTCCAGGGCTACCGTTTCCGCCAATCGCCCCGCGGCGGAAAGAGGTTGTACCGGAGGATGTGGAACAGCGCCGCCAGCCCGTCCCGCCACGTGATCTTTTTCCCCTCGGCGTAGGTCCGGCCGCTGTACGAGATCGGCAGCTCCCAGATGCGCGCGCCGGCCTGGGCGAGCCGGGCCGTGATCTCGACCTCGAACCCGAACCGGTCGGACCGCAGCGGGAGCCGCTTGAGCAGCTCGGCGCGCACCAGCTTGTAGCACGTCTCCATGTCGGTGAGGTTCAGGTTCGTGAACATGTTGGAGACCAGCGTGAGAAAGTTGTTGCCCAGCGCGTGCCAGAAGAACAGCACCCGGCGCGGTCCGCCCTGAAACCGGGAGCCGTACACGGCGTCCGCCCGCCCCGCCCGGATCGGCTCCAGCAGCCTCGGGAGCTCGTTCGGGTTGTACTCGAGATCCGCGTCCTGCACCACGATCACGTCGCCGGTCGCCGCGGCGATGCCGCTGCGGACGGCCGCACCCTTGCCCCGGTTGCGCTCGTGGTGAACCACCCGGTCCGCGAGGCCGTCCCGCGCCAGCGCGTCCAGCACCTCCCGCGTGCCGTCGGTCGAGGCGTCGTTCACCGCGATGACCTCGAGCCGCATCGGCAGCGCCCGCAGGCAGCGCAGGACCGTTTCGATGGTCCCGGCCTCGTTGTAGGCCGGGACGATCACGGACAGCCGCAGCTCGCGCGCGCCGCCGGACTGGCTCACGTCGTCACCTCCCCGACGGCGATGAGCGATTGCCCGACGCGCCAGGGGAGCAGCCGCTCCAGCCGGAACAGCGGGACCAGCGCGTCGTACAGCCGCAGCGAACCGCTCGGGAGGACCCGGCGCCGCAGCACCCGCCCGGTGAACCACCAGCCCGGAATGCCCGCCAGGTTGAAGTACTCCAGATGGCGCCGCCGGAAACCCGTGGCCGCGAACTTCGCGGCCAGCTCGGCGCGGGTGTAGCGCCGGTGGTGGCCCAGGGCGTCGTCCAGCGTGCCGTACAGGGCCGGGAGCGCCGGAACGAGCAGGATCAGCCGCCCCGCCGGCGTCAGGAGCCGGTGCAGCGCCGCCAGGGACCCGCTGTCGTCCTCCACGTGCTCGAGCACGTTCAGACAGATGACCGTGTCGAACCGCTCCCCGCCGAGGGCCGTATCGTCGCCGGGCAGGTACAGCCGCGCCACGGCGACGTTGGGACGGGCACCGAAGCGTTCCCGCAGACGCTCGAGGTACTCCGGGCGCGTGTCGGTCAGCACGAGGCGGTCCCGATGCACCAGGAATTCCGAGAGGTTGCCGATCCCCGAGCCGACTTCCAGCACGCGGCTGCCCACCCAGCGTCGCAGCCGATCGAACATCCACCGGTTGTAGCGCCCGGCGCCGGCGAGGCGCTCCAGCGTCTCGGCGCCGACCGGGTCACTCGGCTCGGTTCCCGGCGCGTGGCCGCTCCGGGCCGACGGCGACCGCCCCGTCACCGCGCGCCGCCCTCGAGGACGCGCTTCCGCAAACAGGCCTCGTTTCTCGTGACCCGATAGAACATGGCCGGTGCGGTCGCCTCCCGCATGAGCACGCCGGGACAGCGGGTCGCCACGGCCGCGAGATCCTGCTCCAGCGCGGGCGCCGGCGGCGCCCACACGACCACGGTCACGCTGTCGGCCAAAATGCGCTCGGCAAGGTAGCGGCCGGGGACGTGGAACACCGACGGCGCCAGGCCGCTCTCGGTCGGTTGGCCCGAAACGGTGCGCCGGCCGGTGTACAGATAGACCGCCGCGGGCGCGTCGACCATCACGCGGTCCGCCGGGGCCGTGCGCTCCTGGACCATGCCGACCACCCGGGCGATGAATCGGCTGCGCACGGCCAGCGTCAGGATGGGCGACAGGTCCGCCGGCGGCGGCAGGACGCCGGTCTGATACGCCCGGGCCGCCGCCTCGCGCAGCTCCACCTGACGCAGGGTGACGGCGAGCACCACGAAGCCCAGCGCCGCCGGAGCGACCCGCCGAAGATTCGCCGGCACGCGCCGGAGGCCGAGGTCCACCGTCCCGGCCGCCAGCAGGCCGAGAAACGGCAGTAACGGCAGCAGCAGGCGTCCCTGGGCGAACGGCCACAGGAGGGTGAGGGCGCTCGCGGCCAGCGTCGTGAGCACGAGGGCGGTGTGGGCGCGCCACCACCGCACGCACGCCAGCCCCGCGGCGGCCGTCGCGGCGCCCACCAGGCCCACGCCGATCCACCGGCTGGAAACCAGGTAGCTCGCCAGCTTCACCAGGTACTCGACCGCGTGCATCGCCACGGTCCGGCCCGCGTACCCGACCAGGGCCAGCGGCCCCTCCACGCCGAGCCAGCGCCAATACCCCACGTCATCGGGGTGGGACGACACCGGCGCCTGGGCCGTCCAGGCGGCCCGCAGGACGGCCCAGGCGGCCAGGGGCAGCAGGATTCCGGCCGCGCAGGCGACAGTCTCCCGCCAGCGTCGATGCAGCGCGAGCGCCAGCAGAATGGCCGGGAGCAGCACGGCTCCGGCGCTGCGAAACAGGGTCGTGGCCGCGAGCACGAGCCCCAGGGCCACTGCGCGGCCGATGCGCCTCGGGGTGAGCGCGCCGGCGTCGACCAGCGGGTACGCGATGACGAGGGCCGCCGCCCAGCCCAGCACGAGGTACGGCTCGGTGAGCGGGATATTGTAGTACTGGGTGGTGCCGTCGAGGACGAACGGGGACGCGGCGCACACCGCGAGCGGCCACGGGGCGAGGCCGAGCCGGCGGCGACCCACCCACCAGAGGAGCCCGGCCGCCGTCGCGGTCGCCAGGAGGTTCAGCACCCCGACCGTCGCCCGCACCGCGCCGAGCGAGCCACCCAGCGCCCATGGGATCGCGAGCAGCAGGGGGAGGCCGGGAGGGTAGCGCAGGTGAGCGGGAGCCCCCACGAGGTGAATGGAGCGATACCCGTCCCCCTCGGCGATCGCCTTACCGAGCACCACGTAGACGCCATCGTCGTTCAGGGCGCCCACCAGGAAGCCCGCGGAGAGCCGCAACAGCAGGTGGGCCGCGGCGACGGCGAGCGCCAAGGCGAGGGCCTCGGCGAGCAGGCGTCGCTCTCCGTGGAGCCACCCGGGCCATCTCATAGCCGGCGCCGGACGGGGGTCAGGGCGAACCGCCCCTCGGCGAGCGTCGGACCGATCTCGATCCGAGGGTCGGCCGCCTGGAGCCGGCCCCCGCTCTCGTGCAGGACGTACAGCACGTTCGGCCACCGGCGGTCGCCCGGGACGAGGCGAACGGTCAACCCTTCGGTGGACGGCCGGAACGTCACCCAGTCGGGCCGCGTCCGCCAAGAGACCGGAAACACGTGATACAGCGCCTCGTAGTTGTCCAGCACGACGTAGCCGCGGCGCACGGCGAGCCGGTCCGCGATGTGGTGGTAGCGGGCGATGGCGTAGTGGGCCCGGCGCGGCGCCGTGAAGCGGGTCCGGAGCCAGGCGCCCTGGGGGAGCTGGCCGGCGGCGACAAGCGCCTCCAGCCGCCCGAGGT
>JBOHSV010000043.1:0-3359 GCA_050921735.1 Gemmatimonadales bacterium
ACGCGCACCAGCGTGAGGTGTACCGCGTCCCCGTCCACGGGCACCCGCACCGCGTCGGCGATGGCCGTCTCCTTGACGCGCCGGGCTTTGCCGCCGAACCAGCGCTTGGGGCGGAGAAACGCCGGGAACGTCGCCGCCACCGCGTCGGCGGCATCGTCCCGCAGCACATCCGCCCACGCGCCGCGGACTTCCAGCTGCGGCAGGGCCACCGGGGCCGTCACGACCAGCTCCTCGCGGCGCTGCGGGACCAGGGCGAACCAGTAGAAGTGGTGCGGCCCGAGGGTCAGGAGGTAGGGCAGCTCGCCGATCGGGGGGAACTCCGTCCCGCCCATGAGCTCGACCGCCACCATGCCCCGGTAGCGCGACAGCTCGAGCTCGACGTACTGAGAGAAGCGCGACAGGTTCGCGACGACCAGGATCTCCTCCTGGCCGTGCCGCCGGAGGAACGTGAGCACCTTGGGGTTGCGCGACGGGACGAACTCCAGCGACCCGCGGCCGAAGGCCTTAATCCGGCGGCGCAGCGCGATGATGCGCTTCATCCACCACAGCAGCGAGTACGGGTTCTGCTGCTGGACCTCGACGTTGACCGCCTCGTAGTGGTACTCCGGGTCCACGGCGACCGGCAGGATGAGACGCTGGGGGTTGGCGCGCGAGAAGCCCGCATTGCGGTCCGCGCTCCACTGCATCGGCGTCCGCACCCCGTTCCGGTCGCCCAAGTAGATGTTGTCGCCCATGCCGATCTCGTCGCCGTAGTAGATGACCGGGGTGCCCGGGAGCGAGAGCAGGAGCGCGTTCATGAGCTCGATGCGGCGCCGGTGGTTGCCCAACAGCGGGGCGAGCCGGCGGCGGATCCCCAGGTTGATGCGCGCCTGCGGGTCGTTGGCGTACACCCGATACATGTAGTCGCGCTCCTCGTCCGTCACCATCTCCAGCGTCAGCTCGTCGTGGTTCCGCAGAAACAGCGCCCACTGGGCGGTCTCGGGAATGGCCGGCGTCTGCTGAAAGATGTCGACCAGCGGGTACGCGTCCTCCATGTGCAGGGCCATGAACAGCCGCGGCATGATCGGGAAGTGAAACGCCATGTGACATTCGTCGCCCGCGCCGAAGTACGCCGCGGCATCCTCCGGCCACTGGTTGGCCTCGGCCAGGAGCATGCGGTGGCGGAACTTCTGGTCCACGTGCCGGCGCAGGGCCTTGAGCAGCGCGTGCGTCTCGGGAAGGTTCTCGCAGTTCGTGCCCTCTCGCTCGTAGAGATACGGCACGGCGTCGAGGCGCAGCCCGTCCACGCCCAGGCCGAGCCAGAAGTCCAGGACCTCCGTGACCGCCTTGCGCACGGCGGCGCTGTCGTAATTCAGGTCCGGCTGGTTCAGGTAGAAGCGGTGCCAGTAGTACGCGCCGGCCGTGGGATCCCACGCCCAGTTCGACGTCTCGAAGTCCTTGAAGATGATCCGCGCATCGCGGTAGCGGTCGGGCGTGTCGCTCCACACGAAGTAGTCGCGCCACTTCCCGCTCCGCTCGCGACGCGCGCGCTGGAACCAGGGGTGCTGGTCGGAGACGTGGTTGAGCACCAGCTCGGTCACGACGCGCAGGTTGCGCCGGTGGGCCTCCCGCACGAACAGCTTGAAGTCCTGCAGCGTGCCGTATTCCGGATGCACGTCGGTGTAGTCGGAAATGTCGTACCCGTCGTCCTTCTGCGGCGACGGGTAGAACGGCAGCAGCCACAGCGTATCGACTCCCAGGTCCTGGAGGTAGTCGAGCTTCTCCACCAGCCCGCGGAAGTCGCCGATCCCGTCGCCGTTGCTGTCGAAGAACGACCGGACGCGCAGCTCGTAGAGAATGGCGTCCTTGTACCAGGGCGTCTCGTCGCTCACGCCGCCGCCCCGGACCGCTGCACGCGGAAGATGTGGGCCACCCGCTCCGCCGGGTCGAGCCGGATGAAGTTGCGCGCGCCGCGCCAGGTGTAGGGCGTGCCCGTGAGCAGGTCCTCCACCGTGAACGGCGCGTCGGACGCGAGGCCCAGCGCCTCGAGCGGGATCGGCACGGTGGTCTCCTGCGGCCGGTGGGGGTCGAGGGTGACGACCACCAGCAGGTCGTTGCCCGGCGCGTGCCGGTGGTAGCACAGCATCTGGTCGTTATCCACGTCCACGAACGCGAGGTTGGAGAGCCGCCGCAGCGCCGGGTTCTCACGCCGGATCCGGTTGACCAGGGCGACCTCCGCGTCGAGGTTCCCCGGCGCCCGCCAGTCGCGCACCCGGATCTCGTACTTCTCGGAATCGAGGTACTCCTCGCTGTCCGGCCGGACCGGGCGATTCTCGCACAGCTCGAACCCGGAGTAGATGCCGTACAGGGGCGACAGCGTCGCCGCGAGGATCAGACGGACCAGGAACGCGGGGCGGCCGCCGGTCTGCAGGTACGCGTGCAGGATGTCCGGCGTGTTGGTGAAGAAGTTGGGCCGGAAGTATTCGACCATCTGCGTGCGCGTCAGCTCCGTGAGGTACTCCCGCAGTTCCCACGCCGTATTGCGCCAGGTGAAGTACGTGTACGACTGCGTGAACCCGAGCTTCGCGAGTCCCTGCATCCGCGCCGGGCGGGTGAAGGCCTCCGCCAGGAAGATCACGTCGGGGTGCGCGGCCTGCACCTCGCCGATCACCCACTCCCAGAACGCGAACGGCTTCGTGTGCGGATTGTCCACGCGGAACGTGCGCACGCCCCGCGCGATCCAGAACAGGAGGATATCGCGGCACGCCGCCCACAGCGCGCGATAATCGTCGCACCAGAAGTTGAGGGGATAGATGTCCTCGTACTTCTTGGGCGGGTTTTCGGCGTAGCGGATGGTGCCGTCGGCGCGCCGGAAGAACCAGTCCGGATGCGCGCGCACCCAGGGATGGTCGGGCGAGCACTGCAGGGCGTAGTCCAGGGCCACCTCCAGGCCGAGATCGCGCGCGCAGCCCACGAACTGCGCAAACTCGTCGAACGTACCGAGCCGCGGCTCGATGGCGGTATGCCCGCCGGCCTCACTGCCGATCGCCCAGGGACTGCCCGGAGCGTCCGGGCCGGCCGTGAGCGCGTTGTTGCGCCCCTTCCGCTGCGTCCGCCCCACCGGGTGGATCGGCGGGAGATAGACGACGTCGAACCCGAGCGCCGCGATGCGCGGCAGCGCGCGCGCCGCATCGGCGAACGTCCCATGCCGCCCCGGCACCGGGCTCTGCGAGCGGGGGAACATCTCGTACCAGGCGGCGCATCCGGCGCGCTCGCGGTCCACGACCACGGGAAACGCCGCCGGGTGGCGCGTCAGGTCCGCCGGCGGGAGGGCGCGCGCCATGAGCCGCGCGAGATCGCTCGCGAGGGCGGCGCGGGCG
>JBOHSV010000044.1:0-10644 GCA_050921735.1 Gemmatimonadales bacterium
CGACCACGTAGCTCTCGCGGCCGGCGCCGGCGCCAAACCAGGCGGCCGCGCGACGGCCCAGCGGGAGCGTCGCGCGCACGAGCGCCGCGACGTCCGTGCGCTCGGAGGGATTGCGCGACACGAACACGCGGGCCTCCCAGGTCACGCCGCGCAGGTCCACCGCGACGTGGGGCATCACGACGTCCACGGCGCCCAGCGCGTAGTTCTGCCGCCGGTAGCCCAGGCCGGCCGAGGAGCCGCGCGCCACCAGCGCGGTGGCGTCCGCCTCCCAGGCGTTCTTGGGGGCGAACACCGGCTCACGGCTGGTGGCCGCTTCGGCGGTCAGCCACCACCGCGCCGTCGGTCGCAGGACCAGGCCCGCGCGGGTCGAGACGTCGTGCGCACCAAACCGCCCCAGCCGTTCCACCGCGATCCAGGCGGCGTCGCCGCGGCGCGACCCCACGGTGAGCTGGCCGCCGAGCGCGGTCCAGTCCTCGCCGTCGGTCACGCCTTCGTACCCGCCCCAGGCCGCCGCGCGCCACTGTTGGGCGGCCAGCCGGGTGGGCGCGTACGCGGCCAGCAGGGTGAGCGCGAGCGACGCCCCGAGCGCCGGCCTCATGTCTCGGCGAATCCCTTCCGGACCATCTCCCCCCATGTGTGCCGACTGCGAAACACACTCCAGAACGCCCGCAGGCGCCAGAACACCGTCCACTGGCGGTACCCGAAGTTCTCGAGTGCCGCGTACACCAGCAAGCGGCCGAGGTCGCTGAGGCGGCGGTAGCGCCGGAAGCTGATCTCCTCCAGGGCCACGGCCCACAGCGACAACATCATACCGTAGCCCCACGCCACCAGGAAAAACAGCTGGGCGAACGGCCAGTCGACGAGGCGCCACGCGACGCCGACCGCGGTAAGGACGTATCCCAGGACCTCGACGGCCGGCGCGAGCATTTCGCCGAAGCAGAAGAACGGCATGGCCAGGAGCCCGAGCCGGCCGTAGCGCGGCCGGAAGAGGAGGTCCTTGTGTTGCCACATGCTCGCGATGAGGCCCTTGTGCCAGCGCTCGCGCTGGCGGCTCAGCACGGTCGTGGTGACCGGGACCTCGGTCCAGGCGACGGGATCGGGGATGAACGGCATGAAGTCGGGCGATTTCTGCCCGCGCAGATGGCGCCGCAGCCGGATCACCAGGTCGAGATCCTCGACCACGGAGCGCGTCTGATACCCCTTGATGTCGAGCAGGTGGCGCCGGCTGAACATGCCGAACGCCCCCGAGATGATCAGATTGCCGCCGAGCCGGTTCCACCCCAGCCGGCCGAACAGGAACGCGCGGAGGTACTCCACGACCTGCACGCCCGGCAGGAACCGCCGGGGCACGCGGGGCTCGGTGACGCGGTGGCTGTCGATGCGGCAGCCGTTGGCCACGCGCACCGTGCCGCCGGCCGCGGCCACCCGCTCGCCGAGCATGAACGGGCGCATCATGCGCAGCAGCGCGTCGGGCTCGATCAGCGTGTCGGCATCCACCGCGATGACGAACGGCCACCGGGCGGCGTTGATCCCCGCGTTGAGCGCGTCGGCCTTGCCGCCGTTCTCCTTGTCGATCACCAGCAGGCGCGCGTGCGTGCGGGAGCGGTAGCGTCCCCGGATCCGCGCGGTCTTGATCACGATCGGCATGGCGGGCGGCACCTCGTACAGGTCGAACGCCTGCCGCAAGACGTCCATGGTGTCGTCCCGCGAGCCGTCGTTGACGACCACGACCTCGTAGGTGCGGTACCGGAGCGACAGCAGCGCGGTGACGCTCGCCACGATGGTGAGCCCCTCGTTGTACGCCGGCACGAGGATCCCGATGGGGGGCAGCACGTCGGAGCTCATGAGACGCGCAAAATCGTCGTCGTCGGCCAACCGCGTCTGCTCCCAGATTTCCGGAATGGCGTAGATCAGCAGCACGGCGTAGCAGGAATTGAGGACGACGAAGTAGATGAGCACCGCCCAGTCGGCCCAGAGGACGGCGTGCTCCGCCACGGCGCGGATCATCGCTGGTACTCGGCCAGGGCGGCCGGGGGCAGGCCCAGCACCAGCCGTGCCATGTCGCGCGCGAAGGCGTCGGGCCCGATGTCGGCGGCCAGCAGCGCGTCCCGGCCCTCCGGGCCGGCGCGGATCAGCGCCAGCGCGGCGCGCAGCCGCACCCACCACGACTGGTCGCGCAGGGCGGACTGAAACAGCGGCACCGCGCGCGCGCCGAGCTTGCCGAGCGATTGGACCGCCTGGGCGCGGACCTGCCACGCCTTGTCCTCGGCCAGCCGCCGCAGCGCCTCGATGCTCTCGGACTGTTTGTAGCGGCCCAGGGCACGCGCCACGGCGACGCGGATGTCCATGTCCTGGTGATCGGCCAGCCAGGTGATCTGGGCCTCGAGCTCCGGCGCGCCGAACCACCCGGCGACCTCCACGTACGACGCGAGGCCAGGGCGGCGCGGGTCGCCGGTGAGATATTTGGCGAGGACGCCCAGCACCTGGCCGCGGACCCGCTGGAGCGCCACCGCGGTATACGCCCGCACCGTCGGCGCGAGCTTGGGGAGGCGCTCGAGGACCGCCGCGACGAGCGCCGGGCTCTCGACCTGCTCCAGCGCGCTGATCACCGCGATGACGACGGCGGGGTGCGGATCGGAGAGCAGCTCGATGAGCGTCCTGGCGTCGTACACGCGCCCCGCCACGGTGAGCAGCCGTCCCGCGTCGAGCCGGCGCCACCAGTAGCGGGACCGCGCGCCGTTCCGCAGGGCGCGGGCCCAGCGTTCGTTGGCGACGGCCGCGCCTAGTCGGCGGCGCTGTTCCGGCGGGAGACGGGCGGCGAGGTGGAGCAGCGCGTCGAGCGCCACGTGGCGCGGCAGTCGGCGGAATGGGCGCAAGACCGCGTGCACCGGCGCCTCGCCGCGCATCCAGCCGAGCACCGCCTGGTCGAGGTCGGCGCGCGGACCGGCGGTGCGGGCGCGGCGCCGCACCCAAAACAGACGGGTGAGAACGATCAACACGACCAGGGCGACGAGAAACGCGGCCTGCACCCCGGCGGCGATGATGAGGACGTCGAGACTCGTCATGCGGGCCTGGCGCGCACGCCCCCAAAATGGGCCGCGCCGCCGAAAGCGCCAATAGGGAACGCGGGACGGGCGGGTGGTTGCGCGCGCCGCAGGGCGGGCGATATTTCGTCAGCGGAACGCATCTTGCCGCGGGAGGGCCGGACCATGAAACGACCGCTCGACGTGGTCGTGGCGGAAGGGCTCACGGGCGGCGTCCTGGCGGGGGCGGTGGTGGCGCTGTGGTTTCTGGTGGTGGACGCCGTGGCCGGAGAGCCGTTCCGTACGCCCGCCGTACTCGCCTACCTCTTCTTCGCCCGCGAAACGCTCGAGATCAGCATCGAGCTGGTCGCGTTCTACACGATCCTGCATCTCGGCGTCTTCGCCGGCCTCGGGATCGCGACGGCGTGGGTGCTCGACGCGCTCGACACGCCACCCGCCCTGCTGCTGGGTGCGGCGTTCGGCGTCCTCGTGCTGGACCTCGTGTTCTACGGGGCGCTGCTGTGGACCGGCGCGAGAATCTTCGGCGTGCTCGCGTGGCCGCACGTCCTCGGCTCGAACGTCGCCGGCGGCATGGCGCTGATGGCGTACCTGCACCACGCGCGCCACGAGACGCGGCCGTTGGGCTTCGCCGCCTTGCGGGGACACCCGCTGCTGGTCGAAGCCCTGGTAACCGGCCTGGTCGGCGCGGCGGCCGTGGCCGCCTGGTTCCTGGCCTTGGATCTCGGCGCCGGGACGCCGTTGCGCACGCCGGCCGCCCTCGGCTCCGCGCTGTTCCTCGGCGCCCAGGACGCGGCCGACGTCCGGGTGGGCGCGGGCGTCGTGGCGGGATACACCGTCGTCCACGTCGCGGCGTTCGCCGTCGCGGGGGGTGTGCTGATCGGGCTGGCGCGCCAGATCGAGCGCACACCGCAGTTCATCCTCTTGATCGGCATGACCGCCGTCGTGCTCGAGGCCCTGGTCGTGGCGGCGCTGGCTCTCATGGCCGAGTGGGTCCTCGGCGCGCTCGGCTGGTTGTCGGTGGTCGCGGGGAACCTGCTGGCGGTGACGGCAATGGGCGTGCGGATCTGGCGAACGCACCCCGCGCTGCGTCACGTGCTGCGGGAGCCGATCCACGTTCGGACGTGACGGCCCCGGGCCTAGAGCGCGGTGCCCGGGGCCGTTGTTCGAGGACGCGAATTCCGTGCCTGCCGGTGGAGGCGGCCTATCTGGTTGGCGGGTGGCGGGTTGGGGCGCGCAGGACCGGCGATCCCAAGCTGGGAGACTTGCAAGTTGCGGCCGCGCTCCCCACTTTGGGCCGGCGCCCGCCCCCGTAACGTTTCCCCGAGGTCAGGTCCCGTGGCCCAGCAGCGTCCGATGGAGCGCGTCAAGCTGTTCATCTTCCGCCACTTCGAGCGGGTCTTCATCCTGCTCCTGGTCGGGGCGATGCTCGGCATCCACTACGTGGTCGAGCAGAAGTTCGCGTTCCTCAGCTTCTACTACCTGCCGCTCATCCTGGCGGGCTTTTACGGCGGGCGCCGGTTTGCCGTCGCGTCGGGGACGTTCGTGGTGCTTCTCGTGTTCTTCTTCCAGGCGGTCGAGGGCCTGGGCATGGCCGAGGGCTTCACGCTCGACACGCTCATGACCCTCGTGCCTTGGGCCGGATTCCTGATCCTCACCGGATACATCGTCGGCGGCCTGGCGGAGCAGCGCGCGGCGCGGCTGTACGACGTCAAGAACGCCTACCTGGCGACGCTCGAGCTGCTGACTTTCCACATCGAGTCCGCCGAGCGGCATCAGCAGGGGCATTCCAAGCGGGTGTCCGACCTCGCGGTGGCGATCGCGAAGGAGCTGGAGTTGTCGGACCAGGACGTCGAGGATCTGCGGATCGCGGCGCTGCTGCACGAGGTGGGGATGAAGGATCAGCGGCTGCTGCGGCTGTTGTCGCGCTCGGTGACCGACGCGGCGGTGCCCATCGGGCGGGCCATGCGCGGCGCGGCCGAGATCATCGCGGAATACGGGCACTACTACGAGATCGTGGGGGAGGATTGGGACATCGACGCGTTGCCGCTGCGGCAGACCGTCAAGATCCTGGCGGTGGCCGACGCGTTCGAGACGCTCCAGATGGCGACGCCCGTGCGGCCGGCGTTCCCGAAATGGAGCGCCCTGGAGGAGCTCGAGCGGAGCGCCGGGAAGACGTTCGCGCGCGAGGCGGTGCGGGCGCTGCGCCTGGTGGCCGGCCGCCCCGAGATCCTGGGTGGCGCCCAGGACCTCCGGGTCGTCTAGCCGGTGGCGTCCTTCCGCCCCGTCACCACGCCGGCCGCGACGCCGGCGCCGAACAACACCCCGGTGGCCGTCGTCACGACGGGCAGGAGCCCCGCGACCGGCACGGCGAGCGCCGCCGCCGCCAGGCCCGCCACCACCGGCGCCGCAGGCTTCTGGACCGCGTCGACGAACCGCAGGCGCCGTCGCACGAAGCGCCGGGTCCACCAGTAGCCGGCCGCGGTCGCGGCGCCCGTGAGTCCCACCCACAGCCAGAACATCATCCCGTCTCCTTTCGAGCGCCCTACGCGCCCACCGATCGGCTGGTTTCGCGCCCCATGCGACGACCGGCACCTCACGAGACGCGGGTAACATGCCACGCCGTTCCGCGGCCGACATCGACGACGGCGTGCAGCTGTTTCGGGCCGCGATCTACGTCGGTCCGGCCTGCTTCATCATGCTGTCCCTGCTCTGGTTCTTCCTCCTCAACCGGGGCGCCATCGGGGGCTGGGCCTTCCTCGGCCCGCTGGTGCTCAGGCCTTTGCCGCGAGCAACGGCCTGCTCGATCTCTACCGCCGGACGGGCCGGCGCGACCGGCTGAAGGTCGAGCTGGCACGGTTCGCCGACGTGTATCGGGGGACGGCGCCGGGCGCGGCCGCCGCCCGCGAGCTCAGCGCTCTGAAGGCGGAAGATACCGCAAACTGACCGATGAGCATGGACTCCCGTTACCAGCGGATTGCCGCGCTCCCCCAGGTGAAGCCGGACCCGAAGGCCGTGAGCACGACGAGGTCGCCGCGGGCGATGCGCCGCTGGTCGACCGCCTCGTCGAGCGCGATGGGGATGGACGCGGCGGTGGTATTGCCGTACTGCTGGATGTTGCTGAACACCTGGTCCGGGCGCAGGCCCAGCGCCTTGCCCACCATCTCGATGATCCGCAGGTTCGCTTGATGGGGCACGAGCAGCCGGATGTCCTGCGCGCACAGCCCGTTGGCGCGCAGGGCGAGCGCGACGGAATCCGGCATGAGGGTGGAGGCGAACTTGAAGACGTCGCGGCCCTCCATGTGCGGCCGGTGGAACCCGGCGTCGAGCAGCTCGTGGCTCACGAACGGATCGTGAGCGAGGCCCGGCCCGTCCACCCACAGCTTCTCGGCGTGGCGCCCGTCGGCGAACAGGTGCGTGGAGAGCACCCCGCGGGCCGGGTCGTCCGTGGGCCCGAGGATGGCGACGCCCGCGCCGTCGCCGAACAGCACCGCCGTGTCGCGCCCGCGCGTGGTCTTGTCGAGACCGCGCGAGTGCACTTCCGCGCCCACCAGCAGTACCCGCCGGTACTGCCCGGTCCGGATCCAGGCGTCCGCCATCGACAGCCCGTAGACGAAGCCGGAGCACTGGTTGCGCACGTCGACGGCGGGAATGCCGGTGAGGCCCAGCTCGCGCTGGAGGAACACGCCGTTGCCGGGCTCGAAGTGGTCGGGCGTGCAGGTGCAGTACACCAGGCAGTCGAGGTCGGCGGGTTGGAGGTCGGCCTTGGCCAGCGCCTTGAGCGTCGCCTCCTTCGCGAGCGAGACGCCCGTTTCGCCGGGCGACACCCAGTGGCGCGTGCGGATCCCGCTGCGCTGCATGATCCACTCGTCCGAGGTGTCCATGGTGTGCGCGAGGTCGTCGTTGGTCACGACCCGGGGCGGTACATGGAATCCCGTCGAGATGAACTCGGTGCGCGGCATCTGGCCTCGGCAGTGGGCGCCCCGTCGGGCGGCCGTATTGCGGCGCGGTGCGGACGGGGGAAGATTTCGCCTCCGACTCCGGAAAGCAAGTGATCATGGACTTGCGCGTCACGCACGAGCAGTTCCACGCCATCGAGACCGCGACCCATCTGCCCGACGTCCTCAAGGCGGTGCTGCAACGCGCCCGCTCGGATGGCGACGGCCGCATCCTGCATCTCACCTACGAAGAGGCGACCGCGTTGAACGAGCTGTGCGCGTGGAACGTGCACACCGACGCTCAGGGCAATACCACGCCCGAGTCACAAGTGTTCGACGCGCTGGTGCGGGCGATCATTACCCATCCGGACTACTGACGGACGGAGGCGGACACAGGCGGACGGAGATCATGACCCAACGAATCCTGCTGGTATGCCTCGCGCTATACGCGTCACCCGTCACGCTTCACGGCCAGCAGCGCGCCATGACGTTCGACGACCTCATCGCGCTCAAGGTCGTGGGCGACCCGCAGGCGTCTCCCGACGGGAAGTCCGTGGCGTACACGGTCACCGAGTACTCGTTGCAGGACAACCGCGGCACGACCCGCATCTGGGTGGCCGACCTGGCCACGGGCCGGACCCGGGCGTTCACGAGCGGGCCGGGGTCGGATCGGCAGCCACGGTGGTCGCCGGACGGCCGCCGGCTCGCGTTCATCTCGACGCGCGAGGGCGGCGCCCAGCTCTGGGTGGCGGGCGTCGCGGGCGGCGAGGCGCGCCAGGTGAGCCGGCTCCCCGACGGCGCCTTCGATCCCGTGTGGCTCCCGGACGGATCGGGCCTGCTGGTCGGGAGTGACGTGAAGTGGCCCGCCGAGCAGGAAATCGACCGCCGCAACGGGCCGTATCCCACCGACGCGAAGATCTGGACGGAGCTGTTCTACCGGCATTGGAACGAGTTCCGGGCAGGCCGCCGCCAGCACGTCTTCGGCGTGTCCCTGGCCACCGGCGCGGCCCGGGACCTGACGCCCGTGGATCACGACGTCCCCACCATCGCGACGGGCGGCGACGGCGACGTGGCGATCTCGCCCGACGGGAAAGAGATCGCGGTCGCGATGCACGGCGACACCGTCGTGGCCGACAACACGAACGTCGACATCTACCTGCTCGGCGCCGAGGGCGGCGGGATGCTGCCCCTCACGAAAACCAGTCGGGGCGCCGACCATCAGCCGCGCTGGTCGCCGGACGGCCGCTGGCTGGCGTACCTCTCGATGGAGCGGGCCGGCTTCGAGTCCGACCGCCGCCGCCTGATGCTGGTCGGACGGGCGGATGGACGGTCGGTCGAAGCCACCGCGGGATGGACGCTTTCCGTGGGCCAGTACGCCTGGTGTCCGAATTCCCGGTGCATCTACGCCGTCGTCGAGGAGCGGGGGCGGGACAACATCTATCGGATCGAGGTGCCGTCGTTCCGCCGCGCGGCGGTCGTGCGGGGCGAGGGTGTGAACACGGGCGTCCAGGTCCTGCCCGACAACCGCACCGTCGTCTACCTGCACCAGAGCAACGCCCGGCCGGCCGAAGTGTGGGTCTCGGGACGCCAGCTCACGCACCACAACGACCCGGCCACGGGCGCGCTCGACCTCAGGCCGCTCGAGGAGTTCGGGTTCGTGGGCGCGCTGGGCGACTCGGTGTTCGGCTGGCTACTGAAGCCGCCCGGCTTCGACCCGGCGCGGAAGTACCCGCTGGTCTACCTGATCCACGGCGGCCCCCAAGGGGCATGGCTCGACAATTGGCACGCGCGCTGGAACTACCAGATGTTCGCGTCGCGCGGCTACGTGGTGGCCGCGGTCAACTTCCACGGCTCCACGGGCTACGGTCAGGCCTTCACGGACGCCATCTCGCGGCACTGGGGTGACTACCCGCTCGAGGATCTCATGAAGGGGCTCGACGTCGTGGCCCGCCTGCCGTACGTGGACTCGACCCGCATGGGCGCGGCGGGCGCCTCCTACGGCGGCTACATGATCTTCTGGCTCGCGGGCCACACGGATCGCTTCCAGACGCTGGTGGCGCACGACGGCGTATTCAACACCGTGAGCATGTACGGCTCCACCGAGGAGCTGTGGTTCATCGAGTGGGAATTCGGCGGGCCGCCCTACGGGGACCGGACGCTTTACGAGCGGTGGTCGCCGTTGAACTTCGCCGACCGCTGGAAGACGCCGATCTTCATCATTCACGGGCAGAACGACTTTCGTGTGGACGTCTCGGAGGGCTACCAGGCGTTCACCGCGGCGCGGAAGATGGGCGTGCCCGCCAAGTTCCTCTATTTCCCCGACGAGGACCACTGGGTGGCGCGACCCCGCAACCGCCGGCTGTGGTGGAGCACGGTGCTCGACTGGCTGGACCAGTACCTGAGACCGGGAGCGGCGGTGCCGTGACGGGCGGGCCGGCAGCGGCAGCAACGCGAGCGCGGCCAGGGCCAGCGATAGTCTGACGGACAAGGGGGCTCCGGGATGGGGGCGCCCCAATCTAAGGGGGTGGTCCGCCCCCCGCCGGGTAGGTCTCCCCGTCCTTCGATACGTCGAGCTCCCTCGACTTGCCGCGCGGGATGCTCAACGTCTGCCACCAGGGGCCCGCGAAGTGCTTGGCGAGAAAGACGATCTGGCCCACGTGCTGGGCGTAATGCACGAGCTGGCGATTGATCGCCTCGAGCACACTATGGGGCTCGCCCCGTACGGTCACCGGGCGGGCCAGGTCCGCCGCGTCGAGGGGCTCGATGGCGCCGAAGCAGTGGCGCCAGCCGTCCTCCCACCGCTCGAACAGCGCCGCCCTGGTGTCCTCGGCGGCGAGCTCGAACTCGGCGTCCCGCTCCCGGTCCGGCTTTTCTCCGTCCGTCGTGAGAAAATCGGTCCAGCGCGACCGCATGTTCCCCGAGAGGTGCTTCATGATCAGGGCGATGCTGTTCGCCTCGGCATCGAGCGCCGTGAACAGCCGGTCGTCGGGAACCTGGGCGAGGGCGCGGTCGGCCTGCGCCTTGAGCTTGCGCAGCTGGCGCAGGGCGTCCGCGAGGTAGGGGTCCCGCGTCAGCGGAGTGCCTCGCGCCGGTACCCCGCGGCCACGCCGCCCACCACCATGGTGAGCCCCAGCCATCCCCACGGGGTGAGCTCCTGGCTGAATAGCATGAGCGCGAGCAGGGCGCCGACCACGGGCTCGATGGTGGCGGCGACGGACGTGGGCGCCGCCTCGATGCGCCGCACGCCGGCGAAGTAGCAGAAGTTGGCCAGCAGCACCGTGCCCAGGGTGAGCCCGCCGACGTACCACCAGCCGCTGGCCGTGCCGGGCGGCACGGGCGGGTGTCCCGCGACGGGGAGGACGATCGCGAGCAGCACGACCCCGCCGACCGCTTCGTAGAAGAGCACCTTCACGACGCCGTAGCGCGGGACCGCCCAGCGGGCCATCACGGTCGTCCCGGCGTAGCTCACGGCCGACAGCAGCCCGCCCGCCACGCCCGCGGCGAGGCTGGCGTGGCCGCCGCCGGAGTGTGCGTGACTGCTGCCCGTGACCGTGAGGGCGGCGCCGGCCATGACGACCAGCGCGAGCACGAGCCGGGCCACGGTCAGGCGCTCGCCGAGCAGCGGCTGCGCCACGACGGCCACCATCACGGGCGCCGTGTAGAGC
>JBOHSV010000045.1:0-3169 GCA_050921735.1 Gemmatimonadales bacterium
CGCGACGGCGTCGCTCCGCGCGGGTGTGATGTACCGCTGGCGGGGGCGGGGGGAGGGGTCGTGACGACGCCGCTCCGCGTGGCGGTGATCGGCGCGGGCGGCATCGCGCAGGTCGCGCACCTGCCGGTCGCCCGGCGGCTCCCCGGCGTCGAGCTCGTGGCGCTGTGCGACAACGACCACTCGAAGGCGCAGGCGCTGGCCTCCCGGTTCGACGTGCGCGAGAGCTACGAGGACATCGAGGAAGTGCTGCAGTACGCGTCGCCCGACGTCGTGGTGATCTGCACCCCCAACCACCTGCACGAGATCCACGCGCTCGCGGCGCTGTCGGCCGGCGTGCACGTGCTGTGCGAGCGCCCGCTGGCGCTGACGCCGGCCGGCGTGGAACGCGTGCTTCAGGCCGCGGAGAAACACGGGCGCCGAGTGATGGTGGGCATGAACCACCGCTTCCGCTCGGACGTGCAGGCGGTGCGCAGCCACCTGGCGGGGGGCGAGCTGGGGACGCTCGACGCGATCCACGCGGGGTGGTACACCTTCCAGCCGCCGCGCCAGATCGCGCCCTGGCGGCTGCGCCGCCAGGAGGCGGGCGGCGGCGTGTTTCTCGACCTCGGGCTGCCGCTGCTCGATCTGGGGCTCTGGCTCGTGGGCTGGCCCGCCGTCGAGCGGGTGTCCGCCCACTTCGCCCGCCATGCCGGCGAGGAGGTCGAGACCATGGGCTCGACCCTGATCGTCTGCGAAGGGGGCGTCTCCCTGTCGATCGACGTGAGCTTCCGCCATTTCGGCGAGGGCGAGCGGTTCTGGTTCGACGTCGTCGGCACCAAGGGGTCGGCGGCCATCAGCCCGCTGCGGATCTTCAAGGAGCTGCACGGCTCGCCGGTGGACGTGACGCCCACGGGCGCCAGCGGGCGCGAGACGATGTTCACGCAGTCCTACCGCGCCGAGTGGATGTACCTGCTGGCCGTGGTCCGGGGCGAGGTGAACGCGCCCGCGCCGCGCGACCAGATCGCGCTGCATCGCGTGCTCGACGCCGTCTATCGCTCGGCCGACCAGGGGCGCGACGTGACGCTGTGACGCGGCGCCGGCAGGCCCTGCTGATCGGTCTCGGGGCGGTGCTGCTCATGGCGAGCTATCCGCCCCTTCGCCTGCCGGCGGCCAGCTTCGTCGCGCTGGCGCCCGTCCTGATCCTGCTGCGGGAAGCGATCCGGGCCGGCGGGTCGCGCCGCGCCTTCGCCCTCGGGTTCTGGTACGGGCTCGCCGCGCAGGGCCTCGTGCTGTACTGGATGGTCGTCGCGCTGTGGCACTTCACCCCCCTCTCCGCCCTCGGCTACCTGGCCACGATCGCCGTCCTGGCGCTGTGGACCGGCGTCCTGTTCTGGTTCGTGACACGGGTGGAAGCGGCCGCGCCGCTCGTGCCGCTGTGGGTCGTGTTTCCCGTGGCGTGGACGGCCGTGGAGTGGGCCATCGGGCACCAGGGCGACGTCGCCTTCCCCTGGCTCGGCCTCGGCACGTCGCTCGCGGATGCGCCGGTACTCGTGCAGTGGGCCGACTTGGCGGGCGCGCGCGGCGTGACCCTCTGGGTGGCGTGGGCGAACGTGATGGTCGCCGAGGCGGTGGACCGGCTGGGCGTACGGCCGTATGGCCGTCTGGCCGCGTGGCGGCCGCTGCTCCTCGTGGCGGCGACCGTGATCGTCGCCGGTGGTTACGGCGTGTGGCGGATGCGCACGGTGCCGATGCGCGACGTGGCCACGGTGGGACTGATCCAGCCCAACGAGGGCTACGACGAGAAGTGGGAGCGGCCGGCCGACAGCGTCGTCGCGAAGCTGCTCGACCTGTCCGCGGTCCTGCGCGCCCAGGCCCACCCCGACCTCATGATCTGGCCCGAGGCGGCGGTTCCGCCCTGGCTCCAGACGCGGGCCGCGTGGGATTCCGCCATCGCGCGGCTGGCGCGGGAGGGCGCGATGCCGGTGCTCGTGGGGGGCGTCTACGCCATCGTCCGCGGGCCCAACGACTACGACCACTTCAACGCGGCGTTCTTTTTCGATTCCACGGGCGCGTGGCGTCGCTACCCGGTGTACGCCAAGCATTACCTCGTGCCGATCGTGGAGCGCGTGCCGTTCGTTCCGCCGGAGTGGTTCGGGGGCCTGGAATTTTTCGGCGGGTTCGGGCGCGGCCGGGAACTGCCGGCCTATCCGACAGCGTTCGGCCGCTTCGGGGTCCTGATCTGCTACGAGTCGGCGTTCGAGGACCTGCCGCGGCGCTACCGGCGCGGCGGCGCGGATTTTCTCGTGAACATCACGAACGACGCGTGGTTCGGCCGCACGACGGCGCCGTATCAGCACGCGTCGCACCTGGTGCTGCGCGCCATCGAGACCCGCATGGGCGTGGCGCGGGCGGCGAATTCGGGCATCTCGCAGTTCGTGGACCCGCTCGGCCGCGCCTACGCGTCCACGGAGCTCGAGACCGAGGCGATCGTCGCCGGCACCCTGCGCACCAGCGACGTCCGGACGCTCTACGTGCGCCTCGGCGACTGGGTGGGCTGGCTCTGCGTTGCCGCGACCCTGGGCTTCGCCGCCGTCCTGCTCAGCGAGTGGTGGAGGTCACGGAGCACCCGGTCCCCGGTCCCCGGTCCCCCGTCCCCGTCGTTATGAGGCTCGGCGTCGATGTCGGCGGGACGTTCACGGATCTCGTCGCCGTGGCCGCGGACGGAGCGATGCACGTCCGGAAGGTGCTGAGTACGCCCGACGATCCGGCGATCGGCTTGTTCGAGGCCGTCGATCGTTTTCGGGGGACAGCGCCGGAAGGACCCGCCCCCATCGACGTTCTGGTTCACGGCACGACGGTCGCCACGAACGCCCTGCTGGAGCGCCGGGGGGCGCGGCTTGCGCTCGTCACGACGCGGGGCTTCGAGGACCTGCTCTGGCTGCGGCGGCAGGACCGGGCCGCGCTGTACGACCTCGCGCGGGATCATCCCCCGCCGCTCGTCGCTCGCGACCGCGTGGTCGGCGCAGCCGAGCGCATGGGTGCGGACGGACCCGTGGTCCGGCTCACGGAGCGGGAAGTGACGCGGGTGGTCCGGGCCGTCCGGCGCCTGCGTCCGGAAGCGGTGGCCGTCGCGCTGCTGTTCGCGTTCCGGCATCCGGCGCACGAGGCGCGGCTGGCCGCGGCCCTGCGG
>JBOHSV010000046.1:0-6004 GCA_050921735.1 Gemmatimonadales bacterium
TCCTCCAGATCCCGGCGCGCGACGCGGGTGCGCTCGGCTTCGGCCTGGGCGGCGCTGCGCCGGCCGAGGTCGCGGCCGCCGTTGAACAGGTTCCACGACACCACCACGGACGCGACCCAGTAGTCGCTGTTGCGATCGAATCGCAGGTCCCGCCCCTGAAAGCCGTAATCCACGGCGAGAGCCACGCTCGGCAGGAAGGCGGCGGTGGCGATCCCCTCGGCGGCTTCCGCCGCGCCGATCCCCGCGTCCAGCTCGGCCAGCTCCTCACGTCGCGCCAGGGCGGCGGCGACCGCGCTGTCTTCGCTGATCGTGAGCTCGAAGCGGAGCGCCGTGTCGGGAATCGCCTCGATCGGCGTGTCGAGCGGGCGGCCGAGAAGCCGGTTCAGCGCGCGCGCCGCGGCGTCCACGCGCTCCCGCGCGTCGGCCAGCTGCTGGGCGACGTCGCTGCGCTCGGCCCGCGCCCGGAACAGCGCGTCCCGCGTCGCGCGCCCGGCCTCGAGCAGGCGCTCGGCCACACGCTCGTTCTCGGTCACCAGGCCCAGGCTCGATTCGTGGACGGCCGCGGCACTTCGTGCCGCCGCGAGCGACACGTAGGCGATCTGCACGTCGGCGGCGAGCCGCCGGGCCGCCGCGAGGCGGTGATACCGCTGAGCGACATGGCGCTGCCCCGCGAGCCGGTAGTTGTGCCGGATGGTCTCGTCGAACAAGGACTGCGTGAGCCGCACCCGGGACTCATGAGCGAGCGGGAGAGTGGCGTCCACCCGCGCGGGGATGTCGAGCCGGGCGTACACGGGATTCAGCAGGTCGCCGAGATTCAGCGTCCCCCCCTGCTCGCTGTAGCGCGACTCCAGGGTGAGCGACGGAAAGAACAAGCCCCGGGCCGCATCCACCTCCGCGGCCGTGCGCCGCTCGGCGAGCCGCTCGGTGGCGAAGGCGAGGTTGTGGCGCAGCGCTTCGGTGACCATGTGGCCCAAGGGGTCCGGCCCCTGAGTCGCGAGCGCGACCGTCAAACTAGTCAAACTAAACGCAGTTATCGTGTGTAACATCGTTAAGCCTCCACCCAAAAAAAATGCGCAATCAGGCTTCCGGGTTCCCGAGCATGCCGCGGATCAGCGTGTCCACGGCGCGCCGGGCGGTCTTGCCGACGTCCCGCCAACCGATGCCCTTGTCGTGGCCCTTCACGATGTGCAGCGACACCAGGCCGTGGGTCGAGCTCCAGCAGATCTGCGCCAGCTCATCGGGGTCGCCGAATTCCGGGCGCAGTCGGCCGGTCTTGATCGCTTCGGCGCACGTCTGGCGCAGGAACGCGTAGGCGCTCTCGCTCGGGTCGTCGTGCGGCAGGCCGTTCCTGGGGCGCGGCCGCTGCGCCATGAACATCAGCTGGTACTGCATGGGGTGCGTGACGGCGAACTCCACGTACGCCTCACCGATCTTGCGCAGCCGCTCGATCGGGTCGGCCACCTGGCCGATGCGGTTGAACGCCTGGGCCAGGGCGCGGAAATCGGTCGCGGCCAGCTCGGTGAGCAGCGCTTCCTTGTTCCGGAAGTGATGGTAGATCGCGGTCGGCGTGTACTCGACCCGCTCGGCGATTGCCCGCATAGTGGTCGCTTCGTACCCTTTCCGCACGAACATTTCTCGTGCGGCTACCAGAATTCGTTCGCGGGTCTCCGCCCGCTCGCGGTCCCGACGTTCCCGACTGCCCATCACCGCCCATGGTACAACGATGATACGATATATAACAATGGTAGGTTTCAGTCAAGGGCGGGCCCCCGCCGTCAGCTCGACTAATCGCGAACCTGGATGTCCCCCTCGATCGCGGCCAGGAACGTCGGGTTCGGCGGATTCGGGCTGCTGCAGAACGCCTCGTTCGCCGCCTCGTCCCCGAATCCGGCGCCCGTCGACTGATCTGCGCGTCGAGTGGGCAGCCGACCGGTTGGTCCAGACCGACGAGCGCATCTCCGCGATCGCGGCCGAGGCCGGGTTCGCGGATCAGGCGCATCTGACGCGCTCGTTCAAACGCGTCACCGGTTCGACCCCGGCGGCTTACCGGCGCAGCCGAGCGTCGGGGCGCTCGTCGAACGTGAGTGCCACCTGGCGAGCCGGCCGGGGGCCGGTCTGCGCGCCGGGCGGTCGCGCCCCGACCGGAAGGCATGCGATGAGCAGGCCGGCAACGGCCATAGGGCGGGCGGTGCGCATTCAGTCCCTCCGCACAAAGTAAGGCACGGCCAGCTCGCCGATCACCGGGTTGAACTCGATGACACGCTCACTGCCATGCTGCCGCACGACGATGCGCATGGGCACGTCGGGCCGCCACGCGGTACTCCACCGCCGCGCATTGCCGTAGCGCACGATCGGCATCCTGTCGCGGAGCCCGGCGGCGCGCGCACCAAGAGCAGCCGGGATAGGTATTCGGTGAACCCTTCGTGGAACCACGAGAAATCCGCGGTCGGCACCACCTCGCCGGTCCCGGGGACGAGCCGAAGCTTTCGCGGCACCCAGGCGTAGGTCATCTCGTGTGCCAGTAGCGAGGCCAGCTGCTGCGCATCGGAATCCTGGCGGGCGAAGCAGGCGAACGCATTCACGAACATGGAAATGTCGCTCGCCGACGCTCGGCCCGTACGCCACGAAACCGACGGAGGCGGAATCGTACCGCAGGACGTAGCGCACCGACAGCCGGGCGCCGGGCGCATGCTCGATCAGGATGACGCTGTCACCCGCCGACTGCGACGTAACGGCGCCGGCGCTCACCTCCAGCTGGCGTACGAACCGGTACATCCTCGGGACACCGAAGCGATCCGACGGCATCAGCAACGGTGTGCGACCCGAGGGCTCTCCCGCGAAGCTCACCGTGACGTCCAGCTCGAGCAACGAACGGTGTACGACTGGACGCACGACGTACCGGATGGCCGTCCCTTGAACCGTCGCCGCGTCGGACAGCCGGCCACTGGTGATGACGAGCGGCATGAGCCAGACCACACGGCCGAAGCCCCGACGGAGAACGCGCGACATGGAGGGCATCGTAGCGACCCGGCCCACTCAGCGTCTTGAACGATTCGAGGAGGCGACCCGGCTCAGGTTCCCGGCAAGGGCACCGGCTCGGCGCTCCCCCGGATCGTCACCCAGTCCGTCCGCACCTTGTCCCACTCCTGAATCAGGAACCCGTGCGCCTCGAACAGCGACCGGATCCGGCCCGCCTCGTAGCCGCCGATCTCCTCGAGCACGGGGACGAGCACGCTGAGCGCATCGTCGCTGATCACCGTGCGCCGGGCGATCTGGGCGATGTGCCGGGTCTCCGAGGCCGCGATGGTGATGCCCTCGCCCCGGCTCACGTGCAGCATGACGTGCAGGTCCGACGTCCCGTCGCCCACGTACACCACCCGGTCGCGCGGAACGCCGCGCGCCACCCGCAGCTCCTCCACCGCCGCGACCTTGCCGTAGCCCGCGGGGACGCGCACCACCGAGCCGATCTCTCCCGACTCCGCGTCGTACTCGAACCGCGTGGCGATGATGCGGTCGGGCGGCACGATGCCCTCGAGCGCCGCCTGCACGACTTCTTCGGGCGCCGCGGACACCACGTAGAAGTCGAACCGAAAGCCGTCGATGCCGCGCTCCAGCAGGCCCGCCAGCGCTCCCACGTTGCGCTTGAGATGCACGCGCCGGCCGGCCTCGCGCAGGTGCTCGCGCCGCACACGGCGGAACTCCGGGTCGTGGCGCAGCAGGTAGGTCAGCTCCGCCCCCTCCTGCACCAGGTTGAGACGCGACAGGCCGGCTACCTTATCCTGAAAGTCCGAGATCCCGAGCATGGTGCACAGCACCAGCCCCGAGTCGTCGAAGCTCAACGTCTGATCGAAGTCGCTCACCAGCAGATAGTGCTTCATTCGGCCCTCGTCATAACGAAAGCGCCCCCGCATCGGGAGTGGATGCGGGGGCGAGCCACACGTGCACGAAATCCAATCAGCCCGACCGCACCCGTAACCGGCACACCGCGAGCCCGGGCTTGGTGAGACCGGGCCCGAGCATCGGATTGGCGCAGCGGTTGGCGATCATGGGCGCAATGTACCTCGGCGCCATCGCCGGATCAATTACCGGCATATCTTGCCAGGAACCCCGCCGGGCGCCGTCAGGTTCCCAGACCGGGGTCGATACACACTCGATACGGGAGGAGCCATGAAGGTCGGCATTCTGGGCTCGGGCGTAGTGGGCCAGGCGCTGGGCGTCGGGTTCGCGCGGGAGGGGCACGACGTGAAACTGGGCACGCGCAAGCCGGACGACCCGAAGGTCGTGGCCTGGGCGCAACGCGCCGGTGCCAGGGCGTCGGCCGGCACGTTCGCCGACGCGGCACGCGTCGCCGAGCTGGCCGTCCTGGCCACACGCTGGGACGGGACGGAGAACGCGATCAAACTCGCCGATCCGAAACAGTTGACCGGCAAGATCGTGATCGACGTCACGAACCCGCTGCGGTTCGGGGAAGCCGGGCCGCCCGGTCTGGCGCTCGGCTTCAACGACTCGGGCGGCGAGCGCGTGCAGGCGTGGCTTCCGGGCGCCAAGGTCGTGAAAGCGTTCAACACCGTGAACGCCGCGTACATGCACCAGCCCGCCCTGCCCGGCGGCCCGCCCGACATGTTCATCTGCGGCAACGACGCCGGGGCGAAGCGCGCGGTCAGCGACATCTGCCGCACGTTCGGCTGGCAGGTGACCGACATCGGCGCGATCGACGGCGCGCGCCTGCTCGAGCCGCTCGCCGTGCTCTACGTCCGGGTCGCGATCCTCACGGGGAGCTGGGACCTGGCCTGGAAGCTGCTCCGGAAGGCTTGACGAACCGGCGTCCCGAGGCGCTTACTTAGGCATGCTCCTGCCGGCGATCGCCCTGCTGCTCCAGGCGCCTCCGCCCGTGTCCGGCGACCGCCCGATCCGAGTCTGGCTCGGCGCGGAGCAGCCGGTGGCGCCCGGCGAGCACGTTCAGGTCTTCGTCCGCACCGCGAGAGACGGCTACCTGACCGTGTTGCGGCGAACCACCGACGGCCGCATCGAGGTCCTGTTCCCCACGACGCCCGGGGACCAGACGTTCGTCCCGCGCGGCACGTACGAAGTGCGCGGCGTTTCGGACCTCGGGGCGTTCGCCGCGCTCGAGCCGCCGGGGACGGGCCTCGTGCTCGCCGCGCTCTCCGCGACGCCGTTCCGCACCCGCGAGTTCGCGCACCAGGCCGCGTGGAACCCCGCGGCGCTCGAGCCGTCCTGGGAAGGAGCGGACGCCGTGGGCGCGCTCACCGACATCGTGCAGCGGATGCTCGGCGCGGGGTACTTCGTGTACGATCTCGTGCCCTATACCGTGGCGCCGCCCCGCACGGCGCCGCCGGCCCAGATCGCGGGCGCGCAACCATCCGAGACGTGCCTGGGCTGCCTCTCTCCCGCCGTCCCGCTGATCGTGCTGCCGCCGGCCGTGCTCGTGTGCGATCCGTTCCTGGTGCTGTGCGAGGAGCTCCTGTTCTTTCCGCGGCGTCCGGGGTTGGACCGTCCACCGGCGGAGCCGCCGGCACCGGCGGAGCGGGTGCTCGGCATCCCGAGCGCCGGGGCCACGCCGCGCGGTGTCGTGGCGAGCCGGGTCCAGCGCCCCGGATTCGTGACGCCGGACCGCCCGGCGGCACCGCCGACCGTCACGCCCCGCCCCCGGGGGCCCGCCGCGCCCGTGCTGCGGGGGCACCGACCCCCGGAACCGCCGGCCGGGCGCTCGTCATCGGTCATGCCGCGCCGACGCGCCGTTCGGCTCGTGATGCCGGCGACCCCCACCCGGTCGGCCACCGCGGCCCGCGCCGTACCCGCGGCGCTCGCCCCCGCCGGTCCGACCGATTCGCCCGTGCGGAGGGGGATCGTCGCGCCCGCTCGAGCCCCGGGTCCCGTCACTGCCCCGCGGTCACGCTCACTCGTCGCCCGTCCGGCGTTCGTCCTCCCGGCACGCGGAGCCGCGACCGCCGCGGCCGCCGCGGCCGCCGGCGCGATCATGACG
>JBOHSV010000047.1:0-4396 GCA_050921735.1 Gemmatimonadales bacterium
CGACGGGCTGGGGCGGATGACGCGCTGCTGGTGACGGCGTCGGGTCATGTCGCCGAGGGGACGGTGTGGAGCCTGTTTTGGTGGGACAGGGACGCGCTGTGCACCCCTGCCGCGGATCTCGGCATCCTTCCCGGCGTGGGGCGGGCGCGGGTGATGGAGCTGGCGGAGGTGGCGGAGGTGCGGGTCACGGTGGCGTCGTTTGCCGGGCGCAGCCTGTTCTTGGTGAATGCCGTGCGAGGAATCGTGCCCATCGGCTCGTTTCGCGGCCGCGACGTGCCGCTAGATGCCCGAACGGCCGAGCTTTCCCACCGCTTCTGGCCCGATTAGGTTTGTTCTCCTGTGCGTCTGTGCGTCTGTGCGTCTAGTCGTATGGTGGCTGTAGCTCAATCGGTTAGAGCGCCGGACTGTGGCTCCGGAGGTTGCGGGTTCAATTCCCGTCAGCCACCCCTGTGAGGCTGGGAGGTCGGGAACGGGAAACTGTCACAGACGCGCAGGGGTGAACAGTTGGCCGTTCCCGGTTATCCTGTGCGTCTACGCGTCTGTGCGTCCGCGGTGCGTCTGATGCGTCTGTGCGTCTAGTAGTTCGTAGGTCCGTAGCTCAATTGGTAGAGCACCGGTCTCCAAAACCGGGGGTTGCAGGTTCGATTCCTGCCGGGGCTGTTTTCCAGTCGGTGGTCACACCGCACCCTCGCCTCGTGACTTGGTGTGCCTCAACCAGGATGGTCCCCCCACACGCCGCGTGCCCAGGCTGCTTGCCGTATACGCCCGGATACCAGTGAAGTGAGCTGACCCAGCCCAGTTTCGCAGGGCCGTTGACAGTGTGTTGAAGGAGCCGGGGCAGGTTGCACGGCCATGCGTACCCCGTGCTCTACAGGCGCCTGCCTCCCCGGCTCGGCTTGACGGTTGATAGCCAATCTACTATCATCATCCACGTCAGGGGCGCCGATGAAGCCGGTATACTGGATCGCCTCCAGCTTGAAAGACTTGAAGGCGATGCCGGTGCCGCTGCAAAAGATGTTCGGCACTGCCCTTCGTAGCGTCCAGCTCGGCGGGACGCCACAGACGGCGAAGCCGCTCAAGGGCTTTGGTGGTGCCGGCGTGTTGGAGCTCGTCGAGGACTACGACAGGAGGACTTATCGCGCCGTTTACACAGTGAATTTTCCCGGGGTGGTCTACGTGCTCCACGTCTTCCAGAAGAAATCGAAGCGGGGCAGTGCGACCCCGCGACCCGACATCGACCTCCTACGGAGTCGGTACCACCTCGCTCGGGACCACTACCGAACGCTTGAGCCGCTGGAGGAGGATCGCCATGGCTAAGACCGTGCCGAGGACTCGTCGCTCGGCGCACCGACATGAAGCGACGGTCACACCGAGCAGCGGCAACCTTTTCGCGGATCTGGGCCTCCGTAATGCCGACGAACTGCTCGCCAAGGCCGACCTGGCGCACGCGATTCAGCGCCTCATTCAGGCCCAGGGCCTGTCGCAGCGGGCCGCCGCTCGCCGCCTCGGGGTCGCGCAGCCCGATCTCTCGAGCCTGTATCGGGGTCGGCTCGACGGGTTCTCGATCGAGCGGATGTGCCGGCTGCTCACGGCGCTCGGGCAGGACGTGCGCATCGTCGTGCAGCCGAAGCCGCGCTCGCGGTCGCACGCGAGACTGCGCGCGAGCGTGGCGGCGGACTGAACCAGCTAGCGCGGTCTCCGTCCTCCGCGGAAACTTAGGGATTCGGCGGGTCTTCGGGAGACTCGGATGGCTCGCCTCCAAAACCGGGGGTTGCAGGTTCGATTCCTGCCGGCCTGCTCAGGCAAGGTGCCGACGGGAGCGCACGGATGCCATCGGAACGTCGGAGGCCGATGAAGGGCTGACGGACGCCGCCATTCGGGTGGGCAGGCGGTTCTATCAGGCTCCCCGCGCGAAGGTGCTCTCGTTCCAGTCGCTCGCGGTGAAGGGGGGATTCTTCTACAGCAAGCTGGATCTCCCGGGCGGCGCCGGCGAACTGGTCCGGCGCCAATGGAGGGCGGGGTGTTCGGGGAGCTGGACGCGGCCTATCTCGTGAGCCCCAGCCTCAGTGTCGGGGGCACCGCCGCTGCCACGAACCGCTAATCCCACGTAGCGGCGGTGAGGAGGGCCAGTCCGAGAAGCGCAATCGGCCCCGCGTAAGACCCGAACTTCGCGCCCACATATCAGCGGTTCACCTCCGCCAGCGACCAGGACGTCACCTCCGAGGACTCGTCTCGCGCGGCTCCAAGGCGCTCGAACGTGGCCGAAACGGCCAGCAGTCCCGACAGGTACGCTGAACCCTGCACCTGAACCCCCGTCTGGCCACGGTCTCCGCACCCCTCGGGTCCGGCGAGCTCACAGTAGCTTACCGGCCCGGCGCCAAGATCGAGTGCCACCTGCGGAGTGACCCAGCGCCGGTATCGAGCCAGCAACCCTGATCGGTGGTGTGACTCGTCGGCACTGAACAGCAGGGTCCCGCCGACGGCGGAGCGCGGGCTGACCACGGCCAGGAACCCGAGATCCAAATCGACGCGGGGCTCGTACTCGTCGCGGAGCTCGTCGAGAGCATCGAGCGGCGCGCCGGGAGCTAGCGGCGGCTGCCTTTCAGCCCGCCGCCACGAGCCCGGCGCCCAGGCGGGTCTCAGTGCGACGCAGGAGATGCGGCCCTCCGCGCTCTCGCGAACTCCTTCCCAGCTGCGGCTCCAGGTTCTTGCTCCAGGATGGTTGTTGCGGTAGCATCCCCCGCTTGACCCTTCCGACGCCCATCCCCGACTCGCCGTCTGGAATCGTGCGCGTGGGACCGTTCGCTCGGTTCTACCAGCGGTTCGAGGATCTCATCGCATCCGCCGCGCGGATCGTCCTGTACTTCATTCATTCGCGACGCTGGCGCGAGAATCATGACGCCGCCATCAAGGAGTTCCTGGGTCGCGAGGGGACGACCCTGGAGGTCTTCCTCCCCGACCTCGCGAGCCACGAGCTCATGTTCTCGCTCACGCGGCATTTCGATGACGGCCCGCAGATTCCCGGTCTCGTCGCCGACGCGTATCGGTACTTCGCGCGGCTGGCGAGAGACTTCCGCAAGCCCGCGGAAGTCTGGCTCTTCAGCCACTATCCCACATACACCTTCTATGCGTTTGACGAGCGGGCCGTGCTCGCCCTGTACTCCAACACCCCCGCCAAAAAGGCCATTCCGGCGTTCGAGATCACGATGGACGGCCTCCTGGGGAAGTTCCTCGCGAGCGACATCGAGGACCTCAAAAAGGGATGTCGCCGGCGTGCCCCGGAGGAGCTGGAGGGCGTGATTGCGAGCGCCATGCGTCCCAGCTAGGGGGTCTCACCCCAACCTTCGGGCCTGCTCGCCGAACACCTGCTCGTTCGGCACCCCGATCGAGAAGTGGTGCTGGACGATGCGCCACTCGCCGGCCTCACGCAGGAACACCGACGTGTGCCGGCAGTGCACGCGTACCTCGGCCAGCCCGAAGGTGGGCCGATCGGCGACCCACCCGACATCGCCGTCGCGGTACGCACGCACGTCGCCGGCGAAGAGATCAACGGCGGCACCCGCCGTCTTCATCTGTCGCCGAATGGCCACGAGGGCGGCCGGGTATTCGTCCCACCACTCGTCCGGCGCCGTTCCGATGACGACACAGCTCGTGCCGCGGGACAGATGGCGCTCGAAGAACGTGCCGTCCGCGCGCGACACCGCCGCGTAGAGTTGCCGGGTGAAGTCCTCGAGCGCGGCCGATCGCTCCATCGGTTCAGTGGGCCGCGCTGTCGCCCGGCGTCACGACGATGGCGCTGTCGGCCGCGGTCGCGCGCGCCTGGGGCGCCACGGCCATTCCTTCGGCCATCCGCTCCAGCCCGCCGACCACCACCGGTTCGCCTGCCTCCACCCCGCTCAGGATCTCGACCCTGCCCTGCGAGCGCGCCCCGAGCTGCACGAGGCGTCGGCCGGCCTTGCCGTCCACCACGGCCCACACGACGTTGGCAGTCCGCAGCGGCTGGACCGCGTCTTCCGGCACGACCACGGCGCCCGCGCGGGTGCCGGTGGCGAGCCGCGCCTCGATGAACATGCCGGGCTTGAGCCGGCCGCCCGGGTTGGGCGCCAGCGCCTTGACGACGATCGCGCGCGTCTCGGCCTGCACCACCGGGTCGATGAAGTCCACGCGCGCGTGGAACACCCGGCCGGGGTGCGCCGCGACGGTGAACTCCACCGCCTGGCCGCGCCGCAGGTCCGCGGCGTGGCGCTCCGGCACGTCGATCACGACGCGCTGGGGATCCATCGTCTGGAGCGTGAGCAGCGGCGTGGCGGGCGTCACGTAATCGCCGACGCTCACGAACCGCTGGCCCACCACGCCGTCGAACGGCGCGCGCACGACGCTCCGCTCGACCTGGAGC
>JBOHSV010000048.1:0-3093 GCA_050921735.1 Gemmatimonadales bacterium
GTGTACGACTGGTCCGGCGTGCCCGCCGAGTGGCGCGGCCTGACGTTCGAGCCGCCGCCGCTCGCGGTGCGGGTGCGCCTGCGCGTGGCGGGCGTGCCGGTGACGATGGAACGCGAGGTGGTGTACCGCTACCGCGACCAGGCCGTGGGCGAGGTGCGCCGCCCGCTCGCCGTGGTCGGGGCGGTCGACGCCACGATCGAGCCGGCGCTGCTGGTGTGGCCGCTGGGCGATTCGTCCCCGGCGCGCTTCGCCGTGTCGGTGACGAACCGCGCCCGGGGGCCGGCCGCCGCACGGGCGGTGGTGGTGGTCCCCTCCGGCTGGTCCTCCCCGCCGCCCGAGCGCGTGGCGTTCGCGCGGGAGGACGAGACGCGCACGTTCTCCGTGAGGCTCACCCCGCCGGCCGGACTCCGCGCCGGCGACTACCCGCTGTCGGTGATCGTGGTATCGGACGACGGCCGGCGCATGGCGGGCGGCGTCGAGGTGATCGACTACCCGCACATTCGGCCCCGCGTGCTGGCGCGACCCTCCACGGCCGAGCTCCGGGCGTCACCGATCGCGTTGCCGGTCCTGCGGCGCGTGGGCTACGTGCGCGGCGCCGCGGATCGCGTGCCCGAGGCGCTCGCGGCCGTCGGGCTGCCGATCGAGCTTCTGTCACCGGACAGTCTCGCGCGCGGCGACCTCTCGCGATTCGATGCCATCGTCATCGGGAGCCGGGCGTACGAGACCGCCCGGGCGCTGGCGGCGCACAACGCGCGGTTGCTCGACTACGCGCGCGGCGGCGGCCTGCTGGTCGTCCAGTACCAGCAGTACGACTTCGTGCGGGGCGACTACGCGCCCTATCGGCTCGGCATCGCGCGCCCGCACGACCGCGTGACGGACGAAACCGCGCCGGTGACCCCGCTGGTCCCGGACCATCCGGTCTGGCACATGCCCAACGAGCTCGGCCCCGGCGATTGGCGCGGCTGGGTGCAGGAGCGCGGGCTCTACTTCCCGCGCGACTGGGATTCGACGTTCGTCCCGCTCCTCGAGACGCACGATCCGGGCCGCGAACCGCTGCGGGGCGGGCTGCTGGTGGCGCCGCTGGGCCGCGGGACCTACGTGTACACCGGGCTGAGCTTCTTCCGCCAGCTGCCGGCCGGGGTCCCGGGCGCCTATCGGCTGTTCGCGAATCTGCTCGCGCTCGGCGGACGATAAGAATGCGGAGTGCGGAGTGCGGAATGCGGAATGGGCCGGCTGAGCACGAGGGTGCCGGTCTGCCTATTCCGCACTCCGCATTCCGCATTCCGCATTGGGTCTTTCTGCTCCTCGCGACCGGGTGCGGGGGCGACGGTCGCACCCCGCTGTTGATCTACAGCCCCCATGGGCGTGATCTCCTCACGCTGTTCGAGCGGCGCTTCGAAGCCGCCCGGCCGGACGTGGACGTGCGCTGGCTCGACATGGGGACGCAGGAAGTCTACGACCGCGTCCGTTCGGAGCGGGCCAATCCGCAGGCGGACGTCTGGTTCGGCGGCTCCACGCCGGTGTTCGCCCTCGCGGTGCGCGACTCGCTGCTCGAGCCGTACCGCCCCACCTGGGCCGATGCCGTCGCGCCGCGTCACCGCGGGCCGGACGATCTGTACGTCGCCGCGTACGAGACCCCGGTCGTGCTGATGTACGCGCGGGCCGCCGTGTCGCCGGACGACGCCCCCCAGGACTGGGACGACCTGCTCGCGCCGCGCTGGCGGGGGCGGGTGATCATTCGCGACCCGCTCGCCAGCGGCACCATGCGCGCCGCCTGGGGTCTGATTATCGCGCGCAGCCTCGAAACGACGGGGGACACCGCGGCCGGCTTCGCCTGGCTGCGGCGGCTCGACGCGCAGACCCGCGAGTACGTGCAGAACGCCGCCCTGCTCGACGACAAGATCGTCCGGCAGGAAGGGCTGGTCACCATCTGGGACCTCCCCGACATCCTGCTCAGCATCGACCGCGGGCTGCCGCTGGGTTGGGTGCTGCCGCGGAGCGGCACCCCGGTGATCGCCGACCCGATTGCGATCGTTCGTGGCGCACCGCACCGCGAAGCGGCCCGCGCGTTCGTGGAGTTCGTGGGCACGCCGGAGGCGCAGCTCGTCGCGACCCGCGCGGTGTTCCGCCTGCCGGCGCGCCAGGACCTGCCGTCCGATTCCCTGCCGGAGTGGGCGCGCGAGGTCCGGCGGCGGATGCGGGTCGCCGACGTGGACTGGGACCTGATCGCCCGCCGCGGTCCCGACTGGATGCGGTACTGGGACCGGCAGGTCCGGGGTCGAGGCGCGCCGTGAGTGCGTTGCTGACCGTGCGCGACCTCCGCAAGCGATGGTCGCCCGCGGTCGTGGTCGGCCCGGTGTCGCTCGACATCGAGCGCGGGGAGATCGTCGCCCTGCTCGGTCCGTCGGGCAGCGGCAAGACCACCATTCTGCGGTTGCTGGCCGGGTTCGAGACGCCCGACGGCGGGACGATCACCGTGGCCGGGGAGGACGTGACGGCGGTGCCGCCCGCGCGCCGCCGGTTCGGGATGGTGTTCCAGCACTACGCGCTGTTCCCGCACCTCGACGTGGGCGAGAACGTGGCGTTCGGACTCAGGGCCGTGAAGCGTGACGCGGGAAGCGTGAATCGCGCACCCCTGGCCGATAGAGTCGCGGAGGCGCTCGCGCTCGTCGATCTCGCGGGCTACGAGCGGCGCCGGGTGCACGAGTTGTCCGGGGGCCAGCAACAGCGCGTGGCACTGGCGCGCGCGCTCGCGCCGGAGCCGCGGGTGCTCATGCTCGACGAGCCGCTCTCGAATCTCGATCCCGCGCTGCGCGAGCGCACGCGGCGCGAGCTCCGCGCCCTCATCAAGCGGGTCGGGATTACGACCGTGTTCGTCACCCACGAGCAGGAGGAAGCGTTCGATCTGGGCGACCGGATCGCCCTGCTGGCGTCCGGCCGCCTGGAGCAGGTGGGGACGCCGGACGAGCTGTACGAGCAACCGGCGAGCCTGTTCGCCGCGACGTTCGTGGGACGCGCGAACGTGTTTCGGGGCGCGCGCGCCCGCGCGCTGGGCGCCCGGGACGGCGACGTGGCGGTGGTGCGGCCCGAGGC
>JBOHSV010000049.1:0-2762 GCA_050921735.1 Gemmatimonadales bacterium
GCTTCGCGCTCGAGCGAGGGGCGGCGGCTCACGCCTCGGCGGGGGGCGGCGGCTCCGGCCCCGCGCCCGCCCCGGCGTCGGCCGTGACGCCCCGTTTCTCGCGGATGCGCGCCGCTTTCCCGGCCAGGCGGCGCAGGAAGTACAGCTTCGCCCGCCGCACGCGCCCCTTGCGCACCACCGCGATCTCCGCGATGGCCGGCGAGTGCAGCGGAAAGATGCGCTCGACGCCGACGCCCGCGGACACCTTGCGCACCGTGAACGTCTCGTTGATGCCGCCGCCGCGGCGCCCGATGCACACGCCCTCGAACGCCTGGAGGCGCTCCTTGTCGCCCTCGCGCACGCGGACCATCACCCGCACCGTGTCCCCGGGATCGAACGCGGGAAGGTCCGTCTTGAGCTGCTCCCGCTCGACCGCTCGCAGTCGCTCCATGGCAATCACTCTCTTCCGGCCTCGTACCGTGACCAAAGATCGGGACGCCGTTCCCGCGTGAGCCGCTCGGCCTCGGCCGCCCGCCACGCCGCCACCTTCCGGTGGTCCCCGCCCAACAATACCTCCGGGACCGCGAGGCCGCGATACACCGGCGGCCGGGTGTAGCTCGGCGGCGCCAGCAGGCCCTCGTAGTGCGAGTCCCCGGCCGCGGAGTCGTGATCCCCCAGCGCCCCCGGGAGCAGCCGCACCACCGCGTCGATCACCGCCAGCGCCGCGGGCTCGCCGCCCGACAGCACGAAGTCGCCCAGCGACAGCTCCTCGGCGCCCAGCCCCTCCGCCACGCGCTGGTCCACGTCCTTGTAGTGGCCGCACAGCAGCGTCAGCTCCCGGCCCACGGCGAACCGCACGGCGTCATCGTGGTGGAACGGGCGGCCCCGCGCCGACAGCAGCACGATCGGCCGCTCGACCCGCAGATCCTCCACCGCCTCGAAGAACGGCTCCGGCTTGAGCACCATCCCCGCCCCGCCGCCGTACGGGTAGTCGTCCACGGTACGGTGGCGGTCGTGCGCGTAGTCCCGCAGCTGCACGACCCGGTAGCGCACGAGCCCCGCCGCCTGCGCCCGCCCGAGAATGCTCGTCCGGAGCGGCTCGGCGAAGTACTCCGGAAACAGCGTGACGACGTTAATCGTGAGCATCCGCGTCGTCCACGGCGAGGTAGTGGGCCCGCCACGCTTCCACGGCCGCCCGCGACGTGAGCCCGTCGAAGCCCAGCAGCCACTCCCGATGGTAGGCGCGCCGCCGCGCCACCACGAGCGGTCCGGCCACGACCCGCCGCTCCTCGTCCACCACGTACATCTGCGCGCGCGGCTGAAATACGGCGCCCGGGTTGTCGACCAGGGGGAACACCGCCACTTCCCCCTGCTGTCCGTGCGGCTTGCGCAGCCGCGCGACTATTCGGCGCGTTTCCCGAGCACTCCCGCCTTGCGCAGCAGCGACCGCACCGTGTCGGTGGGCCGCGCGCCCTTCGCCATCCAGGCGAGCGCCTGTTCCTTGTCGACCTGGATCAGCGAGGGGTTGGTGCGCGGGTTGTAGTGCCCGATGGTCGCCACGAACCGCCCATCGCGCGCGGCGAGCGAGTCCGCGACCACGATGCGAAAGTGGGACTGACCTTTGCGCCCGACGCGCCGGAGCCGAATGCGAGTTGCCATCGTGTCGTCACATCCTCTGCGAGGAGGCCGTAAACATAAGCCAAGCAAAATACTTAGCGAGTTGCCGGAAACCAAGTGGGCGTGTTATTTCCGGCCCATGCCGGACTCCCTGTGGGTGGAAGCCGCGGTCACGATTGGTTTTGGCGCGCTGGCGGGCGGGATCACCAACTGGATCGCCGTGCGGATGCTGTTCCACCCCTACGAGCCCCGCCGCGTGGGCTGGCTGACGCTCCAGGGCGCGATTCCCAAGAACAAGGCGCGGCTCGCCCGGAGCATCGGCAAGACGGTCGGCCAGCGGCTGCTCACGGACGCGGACCTCACGCAGCAGCTCGCGGCGCCGGAGCTGCGCGGGGCGTTCGATCGCGCCGTGGCGGGCCTGATCGACCGGGTGCTCGACACGGCCTGGGGGCCGCTGGCGGACGAGCTGCCGCCGGCCGTGGTCGCCGAGCTCGAGGCGGCGCTCGATCCCGTCACGCAGGCGCTCGCCGCCCGCGTCGCCGAGTTCGTCGAGGGTCCCGGCTTCGACGCCGCGGTCGAGAAGTACGTGGCCGTGGAGCAGTGGGTGGAGGAAGGCGTCACGCGTCCCGAGCTGGAGCAGGCGGTGCGGCGGTTCGTGGGCGCCACCCGGGCGCGCCTGCTGCGCGACGAGCAGCCGTTGCTCGACCGCCTCCCCGCCGGCCTGGTGGCGGCGGTGGAGCAGGCGATCGCGGACTACCTGCCGATCGCGGTGGAGCGGCTCGGCGCCCTGCTGGCCGACCCCGCCGCCCGCGACCGGATCCGCGCGGCCCTCAAGAAGTTCCTCGACCACGCCCTGCGCCACCTGATGCTGCACGAGCGCGTGATGGCCAAGCTGGTCATCACGGAGAAGCGCATCGACCGGGCGCTGGCCGGGCTCGAGGGCGGGGGCCTGGCGGAGCTCAGCGAGGTCTTCGAATCCGTGGAGTTCCGCACGCAGGTGGCGCGCGCGGTGAACGACGCGGTGGTGCGCTTCCTGCGCACGCCGCTGGCCGATCGCCTCTGGGCCCTGGGACCCGACCGCCTGGACGGGCTGGAGCGGGCGGCCGCGGACTTCATCGTGGCGGCCCTGCGCGCGCCCGAGACGCGGGCCTGGGCGGTGGCCCGGG
>JBOHSV010000050.1:0-17427 GCA_050921735.1 Gemmatimonadales bacterium
GTCCTCGACCTCGCGCACCGACAGCGCCTGGGCCACGGCCTCGCGGGCGAGGTTGGCCGCCGTGCGGGGATCGTCGAGCGCGAGCAGGGCGCGCGCGTGACCCACGGTGAGCAGGCCCTCGTGCAGCATGTCGAGGACCGGGGCCGGGAGCTTGAGGAGCCGCAGCGCATTGGCGACGGTGGATCGGTCCCGGCCGACGGCGTCCGCGACGTCCTGCTGGGTGAGACTGAACTCGGCGATCAGCCGCTCGTAGCCCCGCGCCTCGTCCACCGGCGAGAGGTCGTCGCGTTGGAGGTTTTCGATCAGTGCGAGCGTCAGGACGGTGCGGTCGTCCACGTCGCGCTTGACCGCCGGAATCTTTTCCCACCCCAGGGCCTGGACGGCCCGGAGCCGCCGCTCTCCCGCGATGATCTGGTAGCCGCCGTTCTCGGCGAGCGGTCGCACGACGACGGGCTGGAGCAAGCCGGCTTGCCGGATCGAGGCCTTGAGCTCCTCGAGCGCGGCCGGATCCACGTCCTGGCGCGGCTGGAACGGATTGGGATGGATGGCGCTGAGCGGAAGCTCGACGAGACTGCCTTCCCGCTCCGCTTCCTCGCGACTCGGACCCAGCAGGGCTTCGAGGCCTCGGCCCAGGCGGCGGCGGCCGGCCGTGGTTTCGCTCATGCGGGCACCTCGGGCAGGGGCGCGGCGGCGGCCGGGGCAGGGGACGAGGCGCCGGCGCCGGCGTCGTGCTCCACGCGGCGGATCAGCTCCTGGGCCACCGCCAGGTAGCTCTGGGCGCCCACCGAGTGCACGTCGTAGAGAATGATGGGCTTCCCGAAGCTGGGGGCTTCGGCGAGCCGCACGTTGCGCGGCACGGTCACGGTGAACATGCGCGGCCCGAAGTACTCCTTGGCTTCGTCGGCCACCTGGCGCGAGAGGTTCAGCCGTGCATCGAACATGGTCAGCAGCACGCCGTCGATCGCGAGCGCGGGGTTGAAGTTGCGCTGCACTTGCTTGACGGTGTTGAGCAGCTGGGACAGGCCCTCGAGCGCGTAGTACTCACACTGGATGGGAATGATGAGCCCGTCGGCGGCGGCCAGGACGTTGAGCGTGATCAGCCCCAGCGACGGAGGGCAGTCGACGATCACGTACTGATACTCGTCGCGCAGGTCCCGCAGCGAGCGGCGCATGGCGCCCTCGCGCTCCGGGCGGCTGACCAGCTCCACCTCGGCGCCGACCAGGTCCTGGGTCGCCGGCACGACGTCGAGGTAGGGGAAGTGGACGTGGCGGAACCGGGCGTCGGCCAGCGGGCGGCCGTCGAGCAGGGCGTCGTACACCGACGTGCGGATGCGATCGCGCTCGATGCCCACGCCGCTGGTGGCGTTGCCCTGGGGATCGGCGTCGACGAGCAGGGTCCGCCGCTCGGCCGTGGCGAGCGAGGCCGCGAGGTTGACCGCCGTGGTGGTTTTGCCGACTCCACCCTTCTGGTTCGCCACCGCGATGACGCGTGTCATCTGATAAATTGTTATATTACAATAGTTTATGTAGTTGATGCTGGTTGAAGCGCGCCAGAATATAGCGCGTTTCACGTGAAACTACCAGGCAGAGTTTCACGTGAAACCAGCACGTTTCACGTGGAGCCGCAACCTTCTCGCCCCTCCTCACGCCACCCGGCGGCGCCAGCGCATCGTCTCCGTCACCAGGTTGTGCAGATCGCTCGGCGTCACCCCGGGCACGCGCGCCGCCTGCGCCAGTGACGCCGGCCGCACCCGCTCGAGCTTCTGCCGCGCCTCCGTCGACAGACTCCGGAATTCCACATAGGGCAGGTCCGGCGGAAGCGTGAACGAGGCCAACTCGACCAGGCGCGCGGCAGCCTCCCGCTCCCGCGACAGATACCCCTCGTACTTGATTTCGATCTCCGCGGCCAGCACCGCGTCCGCGCTGGCGGCGGGTCGCGCGCCCGCCGCCTCGAGCAGGGCGCCCAGCCCGACGCCCGGGCGCCGCGCCAGCACCACCACCCTCTCCGGCTCCCCGAGCGGCGTTCCCGCCTTCCCCAGCGCCGCCGCCGCCTGGACCGGCGTGACGGTCACAGTCGCCGCCAGCGCGTGCACCGCCTCCTCCTCCCGCAGCCGGCGCTCCGCCGCCTCGCGCTCCGCCGCGTCGAGCAGGCCCAGCCGGTCCGCCAGCGGCACCAGCCGACGGAGGGCGTTGTCCTGCCGCAATAACAGGCGGAACTCGGAGCGGGACGTGAACAGCCGGTACGGCTCGTCCACCCCGCGCGTCACGAGGTCGTCGACCAGGACGCCGAGGTAGGCGTCGTCCCGCCCGAAGATGACGGGCTCTTGACCCCGGACGCGGCGCACGGCGTTGATCCCCGCGACCACGCCCTGGCCCGCCGCCTCCTCGTAGCCCGTGGTGCCGTTGATCTGCCCGGCGAAGAACAGGTGCTCGATCGTCTTCGTCTCGAGCCACGGGGTCAACTGCGTGGGAGGGTAATAATCGTACTCGATCGCATACCCGGGCCGAGTCATCCGCGCCCGCTCGAGCCCGGGAACCGCCCGAAGGAATTCCAGCTGAACCCGCACCGGCAGGGAGGTGGACAGGCCGTTGACGTACAGCTCGGCAGTGTCCAGACCCTCGGGCTCGAGGAACACCTGGTGCCGCTTCGCCTCCGGGAACTTCACGACCTTGTCCTCGACCGATGGACAGTACCGCGGCCCGCGCCCGCTGATGGCGCCACCGTAGAGCGCCGACTCCCCGAGATGCCGATGGATGATCTCCTTCACCTCCTCGCCGGCCCAGGTGAGCCAGCACGGCACCTGCCGCGGTCGCCCCCCGCGTTCGTAGAAGGAGAATCGGTAGTCGGTCGCCTCGCCGTCCTGGCGCTCGAGCTTCGACCAGTCCACGGTGCGCCCGTCGACGCGCGGTGGCGTCCCGGTCTTGAATCGTGCTACTGTAAGCCCTTGTGCCTCAATGTCTTGGGCGATCTCCACCGCAGCAGGATCGCCGGCGCGCCCGGCCGGCATCTGGGTCGCCGTCCCGACGTGGATGCGGCCGCGCAAAAAGGTGCCGGCCGTGAGAATCACGGCCCGGGTCGTGAACCGGCGCCCATCGGCCGTCTCCACCCCGCCGACGCGGGGCCCGTCGAACACGAGCCGAGTCACGGTGCCCTGGGTGAGCGCGAGCGTCGGGAACCGTTCGAGCAGGTGGCGCACGGCGCGGCGGTACAGCGCCCGGTCGCACTGCGCGCGCGGCGCCCACACGGCCGGCCCCTTGGAGCGGTTGAGCATGCGGAATTGGATCGTCGCGCGGTCGGCCGCGCGCCCCATGATCCCGCCCAGGGCGTCCACCTCGCGCACGACTGTGCCTTTCGCGATCCCGCCGATGGCGGGATTGCAGCTCATCTGGCCGATGGTATCCAGGGACGAGGTGAGAAGCAGGGTCCGGGCTTGGAGACGGGCGGCCATCACGGCGGCTTCGGTACCGGCGTGGCCGGCGCCGACGACGACAACGTCATAGTCCGTAGGCATAACGGGAAAGTAGGAAGCAGGAACGGCAACGGCTAGGCGGACAGACGGCCAGCGGGGAGTCAGTCAACGGGATTTGGGGGTGTTCCCGGCGGCTGCACCGATCTTCCGCATCAGACCGAACAGGGTCTTGCTGGTCTCCGTGGCCAGCGCCTCCAGCCGTCCGAAATCGGCAGGCTCCAGATATCCCACGTCGCGCGCTATCGCGAGGGCGGTCTGCACCTCCGCCAGCGACCCCCACGCCACGTCTAGGAACCGTCGGTACTCGCGCGTCCCCCGCTGGCTGTTCCCCTCCGCAATGTTCAGGGCAACGCTATAGCACGCCCGGCGGAGCTGATCGGCCAGGGCATCCTGCTCGTAGGCCGGGAACCTGACGGCCGCCTTGACACATTCGACCGCGAGCCGCTGAGCATGCTGCCAGGCTTTTAGTGTGTGGTGCGCAGGCATGCGCAGACGATAGCGGGGCTCGGGACCCCGGGCCTAACCATTTCATTGCGCCGAACATCCCGTTTACGCGTTCCTGCGCACCCGCTGGCCGTCTGTCCGTCTAGTCGTTGCCTTGCCTAGCCCACCTGAACCCAACGCACCAGCTCTCTCAGGCTCGGACGCTTTCCGGTCATCAGAATCCCTACGCGGTATATCCTGGCCGCCACCCACGTGACAGCGACGACGGACACCAGGAGGACAGCCAGTGACGCCGCCAGCTCCCTCACCGGAATCGGCGTCGCCGCCCAGCGCACCGGGGCCGCGATCGGCTACCACAGCGGGATCAGCGTCATCCACACGGCCAGCGGCCCGTTGGGGTCGTTCAGGATCCCGATGAACGACAGGTATGGCACCATCAGCACCAGGCTGATGGGCGTCTGGATCTGCCGCGCGTCCTGCTCGGTGCTCGACACCGCGCCCAGCGCCGCGAACACCGCGGAGTAGAGAAAATACCCCAGCAGGAAGTACACCAGGAACACGGCGAGCGTCGGGGCAGGGACCTGCGGCAGCTGAAATCCGGCGCCCGCCACCTGACCCTCGCGCGCCACCAGCTCGGCCAGCCGGCCCTGCTGGCCGGTCAGCAGCACCGCCGACCCGGCCCACACCGAGAGCTGAACGATCCCCACCGCCCCCGCGCCGACCACCTTCCCCAGCATCAGCTCGAAGGGTCGCAGGGACGATACCAGCAGCTCGACCACGCGCGTCGTTTTCTCCTCCAGCACCGAGCTCATCACGTTGATCCCGTACAACAGGATCGCCATGAACAGAATGATGGCCATGCCGAAGGCCAGGAGGAACGCCTGCTCGCCGCTCTCCGCCGTCATCCGCCGGCCGGTGATCTTCTGCGTCGCGAGCCGAAAGCGCAGCTCCGCCTGCCGCACCAGCTCCGCGTCGATGCCGGCGCGCTCCAGCCGGGCGCGGAACACCAGCCGGCCCAGCGCCGCCTGGAGCTGCTCCATGTCGCCGATCGCCGACGCGTTCGACCCGCGGTATTCGGCCCGGCCGTCATCCAGCGTCGCGTCGTCGACCAGCAGGTAGCCGTCCAGCCGCTTGGCGACCACCGCATCGGTGAGGGAGTCCGCGACGCCGGGGCCCGCCATCACGCGGGTTACCTCGAAGCGCGGGATCGCGGCGCCGAGCTGATCGGTGAGGCGCCGGCCGAACCCGGCCGTGGTTCCGTCCAGCACCACGAGCCGCCGCTCACCGCCCCCGCGCGCCGCGAGCAGCACCTGCAGCAGGATCAGCCCCCCGAAGAAGATCGGACCGAGAATCGTGCCGACCCAGAACCACTTGGTGCGCACCCGCTCGATGAACTCCCGCCGGATCACGGCCCAGACCTTACGCACGGGCGCCTTCCTGGCCGGCGTCCGCCCCGGGCCCGGCCGCCGCCCGAGACGCCTCGGGGCCCACCAGGTCCACGAAGATCTTGTGGAGCGAAGGCGCCACCAGCTCGAAGCGGGCGAGCCGCGCGCCGGACCCCACCAGACCGCGCAACACGTCCTGGGCATCCGCCCCGGGCGCCAGCTCGAGCTCCGCGTACTGCCCGAAGTCGTGGGCCCGGCCCACCAATCGCCGGTCGCCGAACACCTCGGCCGCGGCGCCGCGCTCCCCGTCGAACGCCACGGTGACGTGCCGGCCGCCGTGCTCCTGTTTCACCCGGGTCAGCGGGCCCTCTACGAGCTTGCGGCCGCGGGCGATGATGCACACCTGATCGCACAGCTTCTCGGCGTGCTCCATGATGTGGGTCGAGAACAGCACCGTCTTCCCGCGTCGCCCCAGATCGAGCACGGTCTCGCGCAGGATCTCCGCGTTCACCGGGTCGAGTCCCGAGAACGGCTCGTCCAGGATCACGAGATCGGGGTCGTGGAGCACCGTGGAGATGAACTGCACCTTCTGCTGCATGCCTTTCGACAGCTCGGACACCTTGCGCCGCCTCCAGTCACCGATCCCCAGGCGTTCCAGCCACTCGCCCGCCTTGGCCCTGGCCGCGGGGCGGTGCAGGCCCTTGGTCTCGGCGAGGAACACCAGCACGTCGAGTACCCGCATCTTCGGGTAGAGCCCGCGATCTTCCGGCAGGAACCCGATGCGCGCCGAGTGCCGGCGTGCCGTGCCGTCGCCGCCGAACAGCCGCACCGAGCCCCGGTCGGGCGCGAGTATATCCATGACCATGCGGATGGTCGTGGTCTTGCCCGCGCCGTTCGGCCCCAGCAGACCGAACAGGGCCCCCGGCGGCACGGTGAGCGACAGGTCCTCGACGGCGGTGTGGCCCGCGAAGCGCTTGGTCACCCGGTCGAGCACGAGGATGGAGGCGGCCATGCGGAAACCTACCCGCGGACCGGCCGCCCCGCAGGTCAGGCCGGGACGCCGCCGAACAGCGTCGCGGCCTTCTCGAGAGCCGCGACGAGGGCGTCGATGTCGTCCGTGTCGTTGTACAGGTAGAACGAGGCGCGCGCCGTGGCGACCGCGTTGAGGCGGCGGAGCAGGGGCTGGGCGCAGTGGTGCCCCGCCCGGATGCACACGCCCTCCTGGTCCACCACCGTGGCCAGATCGTGGGGATGGATGTCGCCGTAGTTGAACGAGACGACCCCCGCGCGGTGGTCGCCGGGGCCGTACAGGGTGAGGCCCTCGATGCGGCCCAGCCGCTCCAGCGCCTCCCGCGCCAGGCGCTGTTCGTGCTCGGCGACGCGCTCCATCCCGATGGCTTCGAGGTAGCGGATGGCCGCGGCGAGCGCGACCGCCCCCTCCACGTTGGGCGTCCCGGCCTCGAACTTGTGGGGAATGGTGTTATAGGTGGCATGATCGTCCCACACGCGGGCGATCATCTCGCCGCCGCCGTGATACGGCGACATGGCGTCGAGCAGCTCGGGCTTGGCCACGAGGGCGCCGCTCCCCATGGGACCGAGCATCTTGTGGCCGGAGAACGCGTAGAAGTCGCAGTCGATGGCCTGCAGGTCGACCGGGAGGTGGGGGCTCGACTGCGCGCCATCCACCGCCACGACGGCTCCGGCCGAGTGCGCCAGCCGCGTCAGTTGGGCGGCGGGGTTCACGGTCCCGAGCGCGTTGGAGACGTAGGGGAACGCGACGATCTTGGGGTGGCGCTCGAGCGCCGCGCCGAAGTCGGCGAGGTCCAGCCGTCCGTCCGGGGTGACCTCGACCATCCGCAGGGTCGCGCGCTTTTCCTGGCAGAGGAGCTGCCACGGTACGAGGTTCGAGTGGTGATCCATGGCGGTCACGACCACGGTGTCGCCGGCCGCCACGTGGGTCCGGCCGTACGCGGCCGCCACCAGGTTGACGGCTTCGGTGGTGCCGCGGGTGAAGACCACTCCCGCCGGGCTCCAGGCGTTCACGAACCGCGCGACGGCGGCGCGGGCGCTCTCGTACGCCTCGGTCGCGCGCACCGCCAGGGTGTACGCGCCGCGGTGCACGTTGGCGTTGCCGGTGCGGTAGTACTCGGCGATGGCGGCGATCACCGGCTCGGGTTTCTGGCTGGTGGCCGCGCTATCGAGATAAACGAGCCGCCGGCCGTTTTCCAGCTGCCGCAGGATCGGGAAATCGGCGCGGAGCCGCGGGACGTCGACCATGTCAGTCGGCCGGGGAGTCGGTCGTGACGGGGGTCGGTTCACCGGCCAGCGCCGCCCGGAGTGCGTGCCACGAAAGGCTGGCGCACTTGACCCGCGAGGGAAACTGCCGCACGCCGGACAGCGCCACGAGCTTGCCGAGCGCGGCTTCGGCGCCGCCGCCCGGCGCTCCGGTGAGCATCGCGTGCACCGCGCCGAACAACCGCTGCGCCTCCGCCGCGGTCTTGCCGTGGACGGCCGCGGTCATCAGGGAGGCGGACGCCCGGGAGATGGCGCAGCCCCGCCCCTGGGCTCCCGCGTCCTGGAACCCGACGTCGGCGATGCGGTCGCCCTCCATCCGCAGAAACACGTCGATGTGATCGCCGCACAGCGGATTGTCGCCGTGGGCGGTGTGGGTCGCGTCGGACACACGCCGGTAATTCCGCGGACTGCGGTTGTGCTCGATGATCACCTGCTGGTACAGCTCGCTCAGGTCCGCCATCGGCCCCCCACCTCCGTCAGCCCCACACGCGCTCGCGCACGATGCCGGCAAGCCGGTCGCGCAGCGGTCCGATTTCCATCCGATCCAGGATCTCCGCCGCGAAGCCGTAGGTGAGCAGCCGGCGCGCGGCCTCGGCGTCCAGGCCGCGGCTCTTGGCGTAGAACACCTGCCGCTCGTCGAGCGGGCCCACGGTGGAGCCGTGCGTGCACTTCACGTCGTCCGCGTAGATCTCGAGCTGGGGCTGGCTGTCGGCATGGGCCTCGCCCGACAGCAGGAGATTGTTGTTGCTCTGCTTCGAGTCGGTGCGCTGCGCGCCCGGCCGCACCACGATGCGCCCGTTGAAGACGCTGCGCGCGGCCTCGTCCAGCACGCCGTTGAAGTACTCGTGACTCTCGCCATGGGGCTGGGCGTGGTCGATGACCGTGTGGTGGTCGGCGTGCTGGCGGTCGCGCAGGAGGTAGAGCCCGTTCAGGATGGCGAACGCGCCCGGGCCCGCCAGCACCGCGCGCAGATCGTGCCGCGCCAGCGCCCCACCGAACGCCACCGTGTGGAAGTTCATCGTGCTGTCGCGCCCCTGGTGGGCCTGGCTGGTGGCCACGTGGTACGCGCGGGCGCCCTCGCGCTGGACGCGGTAGCAGTCGGCGCGCGCGCCGTCGCCCACCACGATCTCCGTCACCGCGTTGGTCCAGTACGCCCCGTCACCCACCCCGGCGTAGGTTTCCACCACGGCGGCGCGGGCCTCGCGCTCGACCACGATGAGGTTGCGCGGGTGCGTCACGAAGGGACCGTCCCCCGGCACGGCCACGAACAGCAGCTGCACCGGCTCCTCGAGCGCCAGCCGCGCCGGCACGTGCACGAACGCGCCGTCGGCCAGGAACGCGGCGTTGAGCGCCCGGAACGGATGGTCCTCGTAGGCGGCGTAGCGCCCCACGTGCCGCCGCACCACGTCCGGGTCCTCGGCCAGCCCGCGGGCCAGACTCCCCACGCGCACGCCGGCGGGAAACCCCGCCAGCCGCGACAGCTCCGCGCTGAAGTGCCCGTTCACGAACACCAGCCGGTGGGGCGCCGCGTCGCCCAGCAGGAACGGCTCGATCTCCCCGGGAGCGGGGAGCGGGGAGCGGTCGGCCCGGGCCAGCTCGAACTCCGTTTCCCCGAGCGCCGCGACGCTCGTGAAGCGCCACTCTTCCTGCTTGGTGGTGGGGAATCCGAGCGCGCCGAAGCGCGCGATCGCGCCCTCGCGGAGCTCCGCCAGCCACGCCGGTCCGCGCCCCGCCCCGTTGGCGGCGAAGGCGCGATACGCCGCGAGATACCGCTCGACCGGACTTGCCGCGACCGCCGTCATTATCCCGACACCATCGCGTCAGCACGCAGCCAGTCGTAGCCTTTCGCTTCGAGCTCGTGCGCGAGCTCGGGCCCGCCCGATTTCACGATCCGCCCTTCGCTCAACACGTGCACCCGGTCCGGGGTGATGTAGTTGAGCAGGCGCTGGTAGTGCGTGACGATGACGAACGCCCGGTCCGGCGCCCGGAGCGTGTTGACCGCCGCGGCCACGGTCTTGAGGGCGTCGATATCGAGCCCCGAGTCGGTCTCGTCGAGGATGGCGAGGCGCGGCTCGAGCACCGCGAGCTGGAGGATCTCGTTGCGCTTCTTCTCGCCGCCCGAGAAGCCCTCATTGACGGGCCGGTTCAGGTAGCTGTCGTCCCAGCCGATGGCCTTGAGCTTCTGCTCGAGCACGGCGAGGAAGTCGAGGGCGTCGAGCTCGGGCTCGCCCCGGTGCTTGCGGAGCGCGTTCACGGCGGAGCGCAGGAAGTAGGAGTTGGTGATGCCGCGGATCTCGACCGGGTACTGAAAGGCGAGGAACACGCCGGCCCGGGCGCGCTCCTCGGGGGCCAGCGCCAGCAGGTCCTGGCCGTCGTAGCGGACGCTGCCGGCGGTGACCAGGTACGCGGCGTGCCCCGCGAGCACCTGGGCGAGCGTGCTCTTGCCGGAGCCGTTGGGCCCCATGATGGCGTGGACTTCCCCCGGGCGAACCGAGAGATCGACGCCACGCAGGATTTCGTTGCCGCTGACCGCGACGCGGAGGTCCTTGATCTCCAGCATCACGTTTCCCGTTTCCCGTTGCACGTTACCCGACGCTCCCTTCCAGCGAGATCCCGAGCAGTCGGGTCGCTTCGACGGCGAACTCCATCGGCAGCTCCTTGAACACTTCCCGGCAGAACCCGTTGACGATGACCGATACGGCGTCCTCGGTGGAGAGGCCGCGCTGGCGCAGGTAGAAGATCTGGTCCTCGCCGATGCGCGACGTGGACGCCTCGTGCTCCATGATGGCCGTGCTGTTGCGCACGTCGATGTAGGGGAACGTGTGGGCGCCGCACTTGTCCCCGATCAGCATCGAGTCGCACTGCGAGTAGTTGCGCGCGCCGTCCGCGGGTTTCATGATCTTCACGAGCCCGCGGTAGGTGTTCTGTCCCAAGCCCGCCGAGATGCCCTTGGACACGATCGTGGAGCGCGTGTTGCGCCCGAGGTGGATCATCTTGGTGCCGGTGTCGGCCTGCTGGCGGTTCGCCGTCACCGCGACCGAATAGAATTCGCCGATCGAGTCGTCGCCCTGGAGGATGCACCCCGGGTACTTCCACGTGATGGCCGAGCCGGTCTCGACCTGGGTCCAGCTGATCTTCGCGCGCCGCCCGGCGCACTTGCCGCGCTTCGTCACGAAGTTGTAGATCCCGCCCCGCCCCTCGTCGTCACCCGGATACCAGTTCTGGATGGTGGAGTACTTGATCCGCGCATCGTCCAACGCGACGAGCTCGACGACGGCGGCGTGCAGCTGGTGCTCGTCGCGCATCGGCGCGGAGCACCCCTCGAGGTAGCTGACGTAGCTCCCCTCGTCCGCGATGATGAGCGTGCGCTCGAACTGGCCGGTGGAGCGCGCGTTGATCCGGAAGTACGTCGACAGCTCCAGCGGGCACCGAACGCCCTTCGGGACGTACACGAACGAGCCGTCCGTGAACACCGCGGAGTTGAGGGCGGCGAAGTAGTTGTCGTTGTACGGCACCACGGACCCGAGGTACCGTCGCACGAGGTCCGGGTGCTCGCGAATCGCCTCCGAGATGGGGCAGAAAATCACCCCGTGCTTCTTGAGCTCCTCCTGAAACGTGGTGGCGACCGAGACGCTGTCGAACACGGCGTCCACGGCGACCCCCGCGAGCCGCTTCTGCTCCTCCAGCGGAATGCCCAGCTTGTCGAACGTCTCCACCAGCTTCGGGTCCACCTGCGCCAGGCTCTCCACCTGCGGCCGCTTCTTGGGCGCGGCGAAGTAGCTGATCGCCTGGTAGTCGATGGGGCCGTACGTCACGTTCGCCCAGTGCGGCTCGGGCATGTTCAGCCAGTTGCGGTACGCCTTGAGCCGCCACGCGAGCATCCACTCCGGCTCGCCCTTCTTTTGGGAGATGAGCCGGATGACATCCTCGTTCAGCCCCGGCGGAACGATGTCCGCCTCGATGTCGGTCTCGAAGCCGTACTTGTACGGCTGCAGAACCTGGGATGGGATGGACGTCATGTGGCTTCCGACTCCCTGGGCTGCCGCCCGGGCTCCGTGAGGGTAGGGAACGAGATGCTGTACTCGCACGCGTTGCAGCCGCTCGCGATGTGCGCCACGCGCGCCACGTCGGCGCCGAGCACCGTCTCGAGAAACTTCGCCTCGGCGGCGCACACTTCGGGAAACCGCTCGGCCACGGCGCGGATCGCGCAATTGTGCTCCAGCAGCCGGAACCCGCCGCACTCCGAGTTCCATTCCGCCATGTACCCGGCGTCGCTCAACAGGCGCGCCACCGTCTCGAGCCGCTCCGACGGCCGCGCGCCGTCGAGCTGGGTCTGGAGCTGCCGCGTCAACGCGGCGTACTGCTCCTCGAACATCTCCACCGCCGCCTGCCGTCCCCCCTTCTCCGCCACCCGCTCCAGCAGCTCCGTGAGCGCCTCCTCGTACCGCCGGGGGAACAGGGCTTCGCCCGCGGCCGACAAGCGATAGGCGAAGGTCGGCGCGCCCACGCCGCGCTGCTCCCGCCCGTACAGCACCAACGCTTCCCCCTCGAGCTCCTTCAAGTGATGGCGGATGGCGTTGGGCGACACCCCGAGCTTGGCGGCAAGATCGCGGGTCGTGAGCGGCTGCGCGCGCTTCAGCTGGAGCAGGATCTCGCCCCGAAGCCCTTTGTGGGCAGTGAGTTGCGGCAGGCGAATCGGCATCGTCCGGAATGGTAAGGGAAATTGTCGGGATTGTCAAACTAAACGAAAGACTTTTTGGATGAATTCATAACTCAATGCGGAGTGCGGAGTTCGGAATGCGGAATGGCGCCTATCCGGGCCATTCCGCATTCGCCATTCCGCACTCCGCATTCAGTACGCGTCCCGATTGATCTCCCGCACCAGCCGCTCGTAATCCGCCGGCGTGTTGATCTGGTCCACCACGGCCGGGTCGTCGACCGGGAGGGACACCACCTCCGGCGCGTGGGCGTGGAGCACGGCGCGCGCGCCTTCTCGCGTCGCCACCTCGCTGGTCTCCAGTTCGGCGAACAGGGCCCGGTCCCAGATGACGGGGTGCCCGCGGCGCCCCCCGAACTCGGGGACCACCGCGGCGGCTTGGGTGCGCTCGTGAGCGTCGATCAGCCGCTCAACGGAGGCAATGCGCACGTGCGGCAGGTCCACGGGCCACACCAGCGCGGCCGACGGCCGGCCCGTGCGCAGCGCCCGGAGCGCCGCCCGGAGGGAGGCAATGGGGCCCGTGTCCGGATCGGGGTTTTCCGCGATCAGGCACTCGTGCGCCGCGAGCGCCGGCCGGATGCGCGGCGCGTCGGGGCCCAGCACCGCGACGCGATACCTGAGGTCCAGGGCCTCGAGGGCCTGGAGGACGCGGATAATGAAGGGCTCGCCGCGGAAGTCGAGCAGGGCCTTGGGATGGCCCATGCGGGACGAGCGCCCGGCGGCGAGTACGACCCCGGCGAGGGACATGGGGCCTGATCATAATGAACGAGTTGCACCGGGCCCGCAAACCCCCAAATTGGGCGAGCCTATGGCCATTCGGCGCATTCGCCTGCTGGGCGATCCGATCCTTCGCATCCGGTGCGAACCGGTGCACGACCCGAAGTCGCCGGCCGCCCGCCTCGTGGCGGACGACCTGCGCGACACCCTCCGGGCCGCGAAGCTGCGGTACAAGATGGGACGGGCGCTCGCGGCGCCCCAGATCGGCGCGCCGGTGCGCCTCGTGTTCGTCGAGGTGGACAAGAAGCGCTGGGTGATGGTGAATCCGGAGATCACCGACGTCGGGCCGGACGATTTCAGCGTGTGGGACGACTGCTTCTCCTTCCCCAACCTCCTGGTCCGCGTCAACCGGGCCCATACCATCAGCCTCAGCTACCGGGATCTGAAGGGGAAGCCGCACGACGTGAACTTCAAGGGGCCGATGGCCGAGCTGCTGCAGCACGAAATCGACCACCTGGACGGGATCCTGGCGGTGGATCGGCCCGCGGGGCTGGACCCGTTCGCCTACCGCAACGAGTGGGTGAAGCAGCACGATCCCGCGGAGCGCCACGGGCCGCCCCACCCCCGGGTAGCAGACTAGAACGGCTGGACGTCCAGACGGCCAGGGGCTGACGTTCTACGGCCTATGCCAGCAATCCTCGCGCCGCTGCGTGTCGGCGACGTGGAAGATCTTCCATCCCGTGGCGCCGTTGAACAGCTGAAACGCGTCCACCCCGCAGTGGCTGAACTCGCCGCCCGCCACGAACTCGTACTTGACCCACACGCTGGCGAGGTTGTCGTCGATGTGCACCACGGGGTCCCAGATCCGCTCGTCCAGCTCCCTGGTGGCGCGCCCCACCGCGCCGAGCCAGCCGTCGATCGACGCCACGCGCAGGAAGGGCTGGCCCTCCCGGGTGCCGGTGGTCACGAGGCGCGCCGTGGTGTCGAACAGCGCCCGCATGGTGGCCGTATCGCGCTGCCGCATGGCGTCGAACAGACGCTGGACGGTGGCCAGCGGTCCGTCTTGCTGAGCGGCAAGCGGTGCAGCCGCCGCGAGCGACAGCACCGCCGCCAAGCAAACGCTCCTGGTCATCGTCGGCCCCTCCGGGAAACGGGAAACGCGCAACGGGCAACGCAGTACCGCCGAAGCCCCAGCCGCAGTACATTGGTGGTCGACAGGGGTGCCCGCCAGTGTCCGCGGGCTGAGATCACACCCTTTGAACCTGATCCGGTTCGGACCGGCGAAGGGAGTCGCCAATGCCTACCCAGATGTCGCTCGCCCGTCAGGGCACGATCACCCCCGAAATGCGTCGCGTCGCCGAGCGGGAGCACCTCCCGGCGGAGCTGGTCCGCGATGAAGTGGCGCGTGGCCGGCTCGTCATCCCGGCGAACGTCCGCCATCTCACGAAGCGGCTCGACCCGATGGCCATCGGGAAGGTCGCGAGCGTCAAGATCAACGCGAACATCGGCAACTCGGCCGTGGACTCGAGCATCGAGCACGAGCTGGCCAAGCTGCACAATGCCGTGCATTACGGCGCGGACACGGTGATGGATCTGTCGACGGGCAGGGACATCGACGAGACCCGCGCGGCCATCGTCGACGCGTCGCCCGTGCCGGTGGGTACCGTCCCGATCTACCAGGCCGTCGAAACGGTGCAACGGGTCGAGGACCTGACGCCCGATGGCCTGCTCGACATGATCGAGCACCAGGCGCAGCAAGGCGTGGATTACATGACGGTGCACGCCGGCGTGCTGCGCGAGCACGTGCCGCTCGCGCTGGGCCGGGTGACGGGGATCGTGTCGCGCGGCGGTTCGCTCCTGGCGTACTGGATGTCGTATCATCGGCAGCAGAACCCGCTGTACACGCATTACGACCGGGTGCTCGAGATCGCACGCGAATACGACGTCACGCTGTCGCTCGGGGACGGGCTGCGGCCGGGCTCGCTGGCGGACGCCACGGACAAGGCGCAGCTCGCGGAGCTGCTCGTCCTGGGCGAGCTGACCGAGCGGGCCTGGGCGCGGGACGTGCAGGTCATGATCGAGGGGCCGGGGCACATCCCGATGCACCAGATCGAGGTCAACGTGCGGCTCGAGAAGGAGATCTGCCACGAGGCGCCGTTCTACACCCTGGGGCCGCTCGTGACGGACGTCGCGCCGGGCTACGACCACATCACCTCGGCCATCGGGGCCGCGATGATCGGCTGGTACGGCGCCGACATGCTGTGCTACGTCACCCGGAAGGAGCACCTCGGGCTGCCCGACGCGGAGGAGGTGCGCGAGGGCGTGATCGCCTACAAGATCGCGGCCCACGCAGCCGACCTCGCCCGGCGGCGGCCGCAGGCCCGGGATCGGGATGATGCGCTCTCCCGCGCGCGGTTCGCGTTCGACTGGAAGGAGCAGTTCCGGCTGGCGCTCGATCCGGAGCGGGCCCGCGAGCTGCACGACGAGGCCTTGCCGGACGAGTACTTCAAGTCGGCCGAGTTCTGCGCCATGTGCGGGCCCAAGTTCTGCTCGATGCACATCACGCGGGAGATCGAGCGGCTGGCGGGGCAGCGGGAAGCGGAGCCCGGCCACCCGGCGGGCGTGCCGGCGGGCCAAGCCTAGGAGCGCGTCACCCAGAGCAGCACCAGCGCGCCGATCAGAAGGGCGAAGTTCCACCGCATCGGGTCGCGCAGCACCCCCACCGGCACGGGCCGCGGGTCCGGACCCTCGAGGCTCAGCTCCCGGAGCAGTCGCGTCGCGTGCCGCTGTGCCCGCCAGCGCCGCACCTGGCTCATCGGCGGCAACAGTTTCCAGGTCATGCGCCAGGCGCCGCGCCACGTCGGTCGAAACGCGTCCACCGACCGGTCGTGCCATAGGTATCCCGTCTCCACCTGCTGGCGATACTCGCGCAGCAGCGCCGTCACCATGAGGCCCGCGGGATCGGCCACGTCGACGCGCTGCCGGGCGAAGGACGCGTAGCGCCGCCGGAGCAGCTCTCGGAACACCCTCCACAACCGTGCCGGGTCGCGCACCTCGGGAAGCCACTCGGTGAGCTTCGCCGGATGCGGGGCGTACACGACCGGCTGGGGGCTGTTCTGCACGGAGAACGTGCGCTCGTCGCTGAACCGCACCGCGAATTCGACGAAGGTGAACCGGAGGGGCGCCTTGGGGTTCGTCCCGCGGGCGGCGACCGCGACGGCGACTGCGCCGGTCTCTGCATACTCCAGCAGGACGAGGCGTAACAGCGTCTCGCTGGTCCGATAGGCGTGGAACAGGTCGGCCACGTGGTGGAAGCCCTCGGGCTCGAGGGCTCGGATGCTCGACTCGAGCGCGGCCGCGAGGTCGGCACCCAGGGCGCCAGTCCGCTCGTCGTAGGGCTCGAAGACCGGCTCAGCCGACTCCCGCTGGCGCCACCGGACCAGTACCGGACCGAGGACGTACGGGAGGGCCGCGCCGAGGGCGACCACGACCAGGGCGAACTCCAGAACGCCGCTCATCCGGCAACGATCCCGAACGCCCGCACCGGGAAGCTCCCAATCCCTCTCACCTTCGGAGGGACGGCGAAGAAGCGGAACCCGTGGTCCGGGACGTCCCCCAGCCGGCAGAGGTGCTCGACGATCGGAATCCCCGCGCCGAGGAACAGGGTGTGGGCCGGGCGGGTGCCGTCCGCGTCGTCATCGATGTTGAGCGAGTCGATGCCGACCAGCGCGGCGCGGCCATCCAGGAGCAGCTCGGCGGCCGGCCGCGTGAGGTACGGGTGCCCCTTTCCGTATCGCTCGGTCCGCCAGTGCGCGTCCCAGCCCGTGTGGACCAGCACGGCCTTGCCGGACACGTCCCGCCCCCGGAACAGCTTTTCATCGAGCGCGCGGCCCTGGCGCACCGCGGCGCGTACGACGACGCCCTCCAGGTCGGCGAGGGCGTCGAGCGGATAGCCCGCGACGTCCCGCCGCTCGGCAAAGCGGTGAAACGGGGCATCGACGTACGTGCCCGTGTTCGCCAGCAGCTCGATCTTCCCGATGTGGAACTCCGTATCCGGGGCGTAGCGTCGGCGGGAATCCGCCCGGGAGAGCCAGTCCGCGATCACCGGCCCGGGGAGCCCCGGGTAAGTGACCATGCCGTGTTCGATCTCGTGACTGAGATCGATCAGGCGGCTCACGGGAGGTCGCCGGGGAGCTCGGCCGCGCGCCGGACGCACAGGCCCAGGTCGTTCAGCAGGCCGTCCCGCAGGTCGTAGAACCATCCGTGCACCGCCAGCCGACGGCCGCGGGTCCAGGCGTCGCGCACGGTCCGGGTCCGGCACACGTTCGCGACCTGTGCGCGCACGTTGAGCTCGCACAGGCGATCCACTCTGGCGTCCTCGCCGTCCAAGGCGTCGAGC
>JBOHSV010000051.1:0-4348 GCA_050921735.1 Gemmatimonadales bacterium
GTCGCTGGCCGTGTCGGCGGACGTGGGCGACCAGCCGCGCGCCGACAATCCCGGCGCGCTCACCGCGAGCGAGCTGGCCGCGAACCGGAACCAGCCGGCCGCGCTCAACGTGAGCCGGCGCGCCGGCAAGGACGTCAGCCAGATGCAGGCGGGGGCGACGCTGCGGCGGCAGTTCGCCGGCCGTGGCGAAGCGGCGCTCACGCTGTTCGGGCTCACCCGCGATCTCGAGAACCCCCTGCCGTTCGCCTACATTCGGATCGACCGCGTGGCCTACGGCACCCGGCTCACGGTGACGCGCGACCTGCCGCTCGCCGGCCTGCCGCACCGCCTCACGGCGGGGCTCGACTTCCAGCGCCTGCGCGACGACCGGCTGAACTTCGGCAACGTGGGCGGACAGCCCGACACCATTCGCTCCCTCGACCAGCTCGAGCACGTGACCGAGATCGGGCCGTTCGTCCAGAGCGCGTGGGAGCTGTCGCCCGCCGCCGCGCTGACGACCGGCCTGCGCTACGACCGGGTGAGCTTCAGCGTCGGCGACCGCCTCGTGACCGCCGACAACCCCGACGACTCGGGCGAGCGGGTCATGGACGCCGTGAGCGGATCGCTGGGCGCGACGCTCAGCGGGCCCGGGGGGTCGACCCTCTACGCCAGCGTCGGGTCCACGTTCGAGACCCCCACCACCACGGAGCTCGCGAACCGGCCCGACACCGCCGGGGGGTTCAATGCGGGCCTGGAGCCGCAGCGGTCGTGGAGTTACGAGGTCGGCGCGCGGGGGTCGGGAGACGGTCGCGTGACGTGGAGCCTGGCCCTGTTCCGGGCGGACGTCCGCAACCTGCTGGTGTCGTTCGAGATCCCCACGTCGCCGCAGCGCCGGTTCTTCCGCAACGCGGGGCGGGCGCGCCACGTGGGTGTGGAGGTCGGGGCCGCCGCGCGGCTCGGCGCCGCCGTCGACGCCGCGCTGGCCTGGACGTGGTCCGACTTCCGGTACGTGGACTACGCCGTGAGCGCCGGCGGCCAGGCCGTCCGGCTGGACGGTCGCGCGCTGCCGGGGATCCCGGAGCACTGGGTCCGCCTGCTGGCCCGCGCGCGGCCGGGGTTCGCCGGAGGGGGATGGCTGGAGATCGAGCAGACGCTGTCCTCCGGCTATCGCGCGGACGATGTCGCGAGCGTCCGCACCGAGCCGTACGCCGTGACGCACGTCCGGGCGGGATGGGACGGGACGGTCGGCGGGGTGCGGCTGAGCCCGTTCGTCGGGCTGAACAACGCGTTCAACGACTACCACGTCGGATCGGTCGTGATCAACGCCGCCGCCGGGCGGTATTTCGAGCCCGCACCGGGGCGGAATGTGTACGTGGGCTTTTCGCTGGGGGCGGCGCGCTGAGCCGCTCCCGGAGGGAGCACGGGATGCCGACCCACTTTCCAGGGAGGTGTGTATGAGGCAGTGGACTCGATGGTGTCGCGTCGTCGCTGCCGTCTGCCTGATGGCCGCGCCCGCGTGGGCGCAGTCGGGCGGCATGATGGGCGACGCGGCCACCGCGGCGCACACCGCCGTCACGCCGGACATGCTGCTCAATGCCCAGCAGAGCGGCAACTGGCTCATGTACGGCGGGAGTTACTGGAACCAGCGGTATTCGCCGCTCAACAAGATCAACACCTCGAACGTCGGGCAGCTCGTGCCGCGGATGGTGTTCCAGACGGGGATCGAGCGGCTCGGCAGCTTCGAGAACACGCCGATCGTGGTGAACGGGATCATGTACGCCACCACGCCCTACAACGTGGCGCTGGCCTACGATCTGAAGACCGGTCGGGAGCTGTGGCGCTACGAGCACAAGCTGGGGACCACGATCTACTGCTGCGGGCCGAACAACCGCGGCGTGGCGGTCGCCCACGGCATGGTGTACATGGCGACGCTCGACGCGCAGCTCGTCGCGCTCAATCAGACGACCGGGCGGGTGCGGTGGGTGACCCAGATCGCCGACCCGGCGTTCGGCTACAGCGAGACCATGGCCCCGCTCGTGATCGACAACCTGGTGATCATCGGGACGTCCGGGGCCGAGTACGGCATTCGCGGCTTCGTGAAGGCGTACAACGCCAATACCGGGCAGCTCGTCTGGACCTGGTACACGATCCCTTCGCCCGAGGAGGGCGGGTGGTGGGGCAAGTGGGCCCCGACCACGCCCGAGGGTGAGAACCTGAACCGCGACATCGCCAAGGAGAAGGCCGACTCGGCGCGGTACGCGGACGCCTGGCAGCACGGCGGCGGGTCGGTGTGGATGACCCCCGCGTACGACGCGGAGAGCGGGCTGCTGTTCATCACGATCGGCAACCCGTCGCCCGACCTCGACGGCTCCGTCCGCCCCGGCGACAATCTGTGGACGGAGAGCGTCGCGGCGCTCGAGGCCAGGACCGGGACGTTCCGCTGGGGCTACCAGTACCTGCCGCACGACGTGTGGGATCTCGATGCGGCGAGCCCGGTCGCGATCACGATGTTGGGCGGCCGCAAGGTCGCGGTGCACGCCGGGAAGACCGGCTGGGTGTACGTGCTCGACGCCCTGACCGGGCAGCTGGTTCGGCGGTCGGTGAACGTCGTGCCCCACGAAAACCTGTTCGCCCAGCCGACCGCCGAGGGCACCCGCATGCTGCCGGGCGCCAACGGCGGGCAGGAGTGGTCGCCGATCGCGATCGACCCCACGCTGAACTACGCCTTCACGGCCATGCTGCATCAGCCGATGCATTACAAGGTGCACTACGCCCCGTGGGAAAAGGGCAAGCTGTGGTTGGGTAGCGCCTTCGTGGCGATCCCGGGCGAGCGGCAATGGGGAAACGTCGCGGCCGTGAATCTCGCGGACGGCGAAGTGGTGTGGGAGGCGCGGACCGACCAGCCCATGATCGGCGGGACGACGGCGACGGCCGGGGGGCTCGTGTTCGCGGGCGAAGGCAACGGCTGGTTCAAGGCGTACGACTCGAAGACGGGGAACGTGCTGTGGCAGTTCTACTGCGGCGCGGGCGTGAATGCCGCGCCGTCGGTGTTCGAGGTGGAGGGCGAGCAGTTCATCGCCGTCGCCGCGGGCGGCAACTTCCAGCTCGGCTTCCCCCTGGGGGATGCCGTCTTCGTGTTCGGCCTGCCGAAGGCGGGGATGTAGCGCCCCCGCCCGCCGACGGGGGCACCGCCCGGCTCGCACCGGGCAGTGCCCCCGGCGGCTCTCCCCGATGGCGATTCAATAGCCGAGGGACTCATGCGGAAATGGACGTCGGCGCGGTGGCTCGCGTTCGTGAGCTCTGTTGCGAATCGGACGGGGTCGTTCCTAATATTCTGTGTGGTTGCGGCGCTTGCGGCGGCGACGCTCGGGGCGTTCGTGGCCGGCCGGGTGACGGCCGCCCAGGCCGACCGGACCTGGTCGCGGTACGACGGCCGGGACTGGACGCTGTTCGAGCCGCGGGAAAAACGGGCGTTCGTGTCCGGATTCCTGGCCGGGTCGGCGCTCGCGGACGCCGGGCACGCGGGCGCCACCGACTCGGCGGCGCTGCACCGCGCCGTGGATTCCCTGTTCCGGGGCGGTGGGCTGACCTTCCCGTTCGCGCATGTGGTGTACGCGACGCAGCTCGACGATTTCTACTGGTGGGAGAACCACATTCCCGTCCCGCTGTACCTGGCGTTGCGGGACGTCAACGGGCGGTTGAAACGACAGGAGCGGTAGTTCGTCGCCAGTTACTCCAACGCTGGAGGGATCTGCGATGAGGCGAGTTCTGGGGATGGTGTTGGCGCTGGCCTTCGCGATGACCGCCGTCGCCGGCGCGCAGGGCATGGGACTGTTCCGCGAGCCGGTGTTCGTCCTCCAACCAGGGTTCATCAAGAGCTTCTCGGACGGGGCGGATTTCCATTTCAACGCACGCTTTACGACTGCAATCCCGACCTCGATTCCGCGCACGACGATCGTCGCGATCGTTCAGTGGACCCCTTTTAACGATCCGGGTGGCACCGGCATCGAGGCCAACCAGCCGGCGTTCGTCTACGGGCCCGTCGTCAACGTCGTCAACCAGCGCAGCGTTTCGTTCGATATCGATGCGTTGTTCGCCTACGCCCCCAACGGCACCGGTACCGGGTCGCCCTACTCCCACCAGTTTCTGGTGGAGGGTGATCTCTTCATCAAGCTCGGAAGCATGATGGGGATGAAGAGCCAGTGGAACTCGCTGAGCCTGTACGCGTTCGTGGCGTACCTCATCTCGGGTCAACCAGACGCGGCGGAATCGAAGGACAAGACGTTGCTGCTGACCGGGTTGTCGCTGCCGCTGGCGCCTTGGAAGAAGTAACGACGTCGAGAGGCCGGGAGCGATCCCGGCCTCTTAC
>JBOHSV010000052.1:0-2335 GCA_050921735.1 Gemmatimonadales bacterium
GCGTACGACACATGCACGATTTGGGGGCTCCGAGGGCCGGCCGGGGCGCGCACCGCGCGCCGCGCCTGCCGCCACCACCGGAGCCGCGCCGGTCGAGGTTGGGTCGCTGGTTCGACAGCTGGATGCGGTCGCTCGGCATGGCGTTCGTGCTGTTCCTCATCATTCGCACCTTCCTGTTCGAAGCGTTTCAGATCCCGTCGGGCAGCATGGAGCGCACGCTCCTGGTCGGGGACTTCCTGTTCGTCAACAAGGCGGCCTACGGCGCGCCCATTCCGGGCACGCACGCCCGCCTGCCGGGGTACGCCACGCCCGAGCGCGGCGACATCGTCGTCTTCGCCTATCCCAAGAACCCCGAGCAGCATTACGTGAAGCGCGTGATCGGGCTCCCGGGGGATACGGTCACCATGGTGGGCGGCGACGTGCGCGTGAACGGCGAGTTCCTGTCCGAGCCGTACATCCAGCGCAGCGACCGGCTGCACGACGTGTCGACCCCCGAGTTCGGCTGGCAGCGCGACCACCTGGCGACGCCCTCGCCGGAAGCCGCGCGCCGGTACCATCCCACGCGCGACAACTGGGGGCCGCTGATCGTCCCCGCGGGGCGGTACTTCGTGCTGGGCGACAACCGGGACAACTCGTCGGACTCGCGCTACTGGGGCTTCGTCGACGCCGCGGCCATCAAGGGACGGCCGCTGGTCGTGTACTTCAGCTACGACCGCGAGGGGGGCGATCCGCTCCCCTGGCTGACCGATATCCGCTGGACCCGGCTGGGCTCGGTGATCCGCTGACGGCGGTACCGGTGGTGGCCACGATGGCGAACGTGCGCGCCCGTGTGGAGGGTGACTGACCCATGCAACTCAACTCGAGCAGGCGGGCCTCGGCAGACGAAGGGTCGCTGGACCAGTACCTCCGCGAGATCAGCCAGTACCCGCTCATCACGCGGGAGGAGGAGGTCGAGCTCGCGCAGCGGATCAAGCTGAGCGATCCGGAAGCGCTCGATAAGCTCGTCCGCTCGAATCTGCGGTTCGTCGTGTCCGTGGCGAAGAAGTACCAGAACCAGGGGGTGTCGCTCTCGGACCTGATCAACGAGGGCAACCTCGGCCTGATCCGCGCCGCCCACAAGTTCGACGAGACCAAAGGGATCAAGTTCATCTCCTACGCGGTGTGGTGGATCCGCCAGGCCATCCTCCAGGCCCTGGCCGAGCAGTCCCGCATCGTGCGGGTGCCGCTCAACCGCGCCGGCACCCTCCACCGCATCGGCAAACGGTCGTCGGCCCTGCTCCAGGAGCTGGGCCGCGAGCCCACCGTCGAAGAGATCGCCGAGGGGATGGACATCTCCGAGGAAGAGGTCGCCAAGACGCTCTCCATCTCCCAGGCGCACCTCTCGCTCGACGCGCCGTTGACGCCCGGCGAAGACAACAAGCTCCTCGACTACCTGCCCGACACGCAGAACCCCGGCCCCGATGATGAGATCTTCGAGCACGCGCTCACGGAATCGATCGAGGGCGTCCTCGGCACGCTGAAGGACCGCGAGGCCAAGATCCTGCGGCTGTATTTCGGCCTCGAGGGCCAGGAGCCCATGACGCTCGAGGAGATCGGCGCGCTGCTGGGGATCACGCGCGAGCGCGTGCGCCAGATAAAAGAAAAGGCGCTCGCCAGACTGCGGCACGTGAGCCGGGCCCGGGCGCTGGAAAGCTTCCTCTCGTAAAACGGGAAACGTGCGACGGGAAACGGGAAACGTGGTGTAGCTACGTTTCCCGTTTCCCGTTTCCCGTGTTTATCTTCCTCCCATGCCATCGCTCGCCTCATTCGACGTCTCCACCGGCGCCGACCTCCAGGAAGTGGACAACGCCGTCAACCAGGCGACCAAGGAGATCGCGCAGCGCTTCGACTTCAAGGGCTCGCGGGCGGCGATCGCGTTCGACCGCGCGCAGGCCACCCTGACGCTCACGGCCGACGACGACTTCAAGATGAAAGCCCTGCTCGACGTGCTGCAGGGCAAGCTCGTCAAGCGCGGCGTCCCCGCGAAGAACCTCACCCTCGGCGCGGTCACGCCGGCCGCCGGCGACACCGTGCGGCGCGAGATCACCCTCACCCAGGGTATCCCGCCCGACACGGCGCGGATCATCGTCAATGCGATCAAAGACCAGAAGTTCAAGAAGACCCAGGCGTCGATTCAGGGCGACGAAATCCGCGTCCAGGCGCCGTCGAAGGACGATCTCCAGGACGTCATCGCCTTCCTCCGCCGGCAGGACTTCGGGATCGAGCTCAAGTTCGGGAACTACCGCGGATGAGGCTCGGCGTCATCTCCCTCGGCTGCGACAAGGCCACCGTGGAC
>JBOHSV010000053.1:0-5263 GCA_050921735.1 Gemmatimonadales bacterium
CCGCGGCCGTGACCGAGGGCGACTACGCCCGCCGCTCGCCGTACGTCGCGCGCCGCGCCCAGCAGATCGGGCTGCCGCGGTTCCCGACCACCACCATCGGCTCGTTCCCGCAGACCCCGGAAGTGCGGGCCGCCCGCCGCAAGCTGCACGACGGGAAGATGAGCCAGCCGGACTACGAGGGGTTCATCGAGGGCGAGATCGAGCGCACGCTCAAGCTCCAGGACGACGTGGGGCTCGACGTGTTGGTGCACGGAGAGTTCGAGCGCAACGACATGGTGGAGTATTTCGGCGAGCGGCTCTCGGGCTTCGCGTTCACCGAGCACGGCTGGGTCCAGTCATACGGCTCGCGCTACGTCAAGCCGCCGATCATCTACGGCGACGTGTCCCGTCCGCGCCCGATGACGGTCCGCTGGACGGCGTTCGCCCAGTCGCGCACGGCGCGGCCCGTGAAGGGGATGCTCACCGGGCCCGTCACCATCCTCCAGTGGTCCTTCGTGCGGGACGACCAGCCGAGGGCGGAGACGGCCAAGCAGATCGCCCTCGCCATCCGCGACGAGGTGGCCGACCTCGAGGCCGCCGGCATCCGGGTGATCCAGATCGACGAGCCCGCCCTGCGGGAAGGCCTCCCCCTGCGCCGCGCCGATTGGCCGGGCTACCTCGACTGGGCGGTGAACGTGTTCCGGCTCGCCACGGCGGGCGTGACCGACGCGACCCAGGTCCACACGCACATGTGCTACAGCGAGTTCAACGATGTCATCCAGGTGATCGAGCGGATGGACGCCGACGTGATCTCGATCGAGAACGCGCGCTCGGGGGCGGAGCTGCTGCGGGCGTTCGAGCACTACCGGTACCCCAACGAGATCGGCCCCGGCGTCTACGACATCCACTCGCCGCGCGTTCCGGCGGTGGAAGAGATTCGCGGCCTGCTCCAGGCCATGCGCCGCGTCCTCGACGATCGCCAGATCTGGGTCAACCCCGACTGCGGGCTCAAGACCCGCGGCTGGGACGAGACCTTGCCGGCGCTCCGCAATCTCGTGCAGGCCGCGCGCGAACTGCGGGAAACGGGCAACGTGCAACGGGAGACGTGAGGTGCGTTTCCCGTTTCCCGTTGCACGTGCTAGATTAAGCTCGATGGACGTCTCGCAAATTGGTATCACCGCCGAGCCCACCGACCACACCCGCTGCCGGTTCGTGGTGTCGGAGCCCGTGTACGCGGGCGGGGTGCGGCGCTTCACCTCGGCCGCGGAGGCCCAGGAATCACCGCTCGCTCGGGGGATCTTCGCCCTGCCGGGCCTCGGCGTCACCGAGGTGGTCGCGGCCGGGAACGTCGTGACCGTGGTGAAGGAGAGCCCCGCGCCGTGGAACGCCGTGGGACGGCTGGTGGGCCAGACCATCCGCGCGGCGTTCGCGGAGGGGGAGGGGGGGGGGGGCCCCGTCCCGGCTCCCGAGGCGCCGACCCCGCGCGCCGGAGCGCCATCGGACGACCAGCTGTACGACCGGGTGGCCACGTTGTTCGACCAGGAAGTGAACCCCATGGTGGCCCGGCACGGCGGACGGGTGGAGCTGATCGACGTGCAGGACGCCACCGTCATGGTCCGCATGGCGGGCGGCTGCCAGGGGTGCGGGATGGCCGACGTGACCCTGCGCCAGGGGATCGAGGGGCTGCTGGCGCGGTTCATTCCCGAGGTGAAGGGCGTGGTGGACATCACCGATCACGCAGCCGGCGAGAACCCCTACTTCCAGGCGGCCAAGAAGTAGATCTGCAGCGGCTCCTTCTTCTCCTTCCCACCAGCACCTACCGCGCCACCGCCTTCGTCGGCGCCGCGCGCCGGCTCGGCATCGAGTTGACGGTGGCGTCCGAGCAGCCCAGCACCTTCGAGGCGTCCCGGCCGGCCGACCTGCTGACGCTCGACTTCGACGATCCTTCCACGGCGGCGGAACGCGTGCGGACCTTCGCCCGGCACTATCCCGTCCACGGCGTGGCCGGGGTGGACGACGACACGGTGGTCGTGGCGGCGACCGTCGCGGAGGCCCTGGGGCTCGTGGGCAATCCACCCGCGGCGGCGGCCGCCGCTCGCGACAAGCACGACCAGCGGCGGCGGCTCTCGCAGGCGGGCGTGCCGGTGCCCGGCTTCGCCCTCGGGGCGCTGGACCAGGATCCGCGCGCCCTCGCGCCGCGCGTCGCCTACCCCTGCGTCGTGAAGCCGCTCCGCCTCGCCGCTTCCCGCGGCGTGATCCGCGCGAACGACCCCGCGGAGTTCGCGGCGGCGCACGAGCGCCTGCGCCGCATTCTCGCGACGCCGGACGCGGCCCGGCGCGGCGACCCGGCGCGGCATTTCCTGATCGAGGACTACGTTCCCGGCACGGAGGTCGCGCTCGAGGGCCTGCTGGTGGGAGGCGCGCTCGCGGTCCTGGCGCTGTTCGACAAGCCGGACCCGCTCGACGGGCCGTTCTTCGAGGAGACGATCTACGTCACCCCCAGCCGCCTCGGGAGGGGGGAGCAGGGGGCGGTCGAAGACGTCGTGCGGAAGGCGGTGCGCGCGCTCGGGCTTCGCGAGGGACCGATCCACGCCGAGGTGCGGCTCAACGACCGCGGCGCCTGGCTCATCGAGCTGGCCGCGCGTCCGATCGGGGGGCGGTGCTCGGCCGTCCTGCGCTTCGTTCAACGGGCGACGGGAAACGTGCAACGGGAAACGGTCTCCCTGGAGGAGATCGTCATCCGCCATGCGCTCGGAATGGAGCTGCCGAGTCTCGAGCGCGAGCGGCGCGCCGCGGGCGTGATGATGATCCCGGTCCCCGGGGCCGGCGTGTTACGCGAGGTGCGGGGGATTGATGGGGCGCGCGCGGTGCCGCTGGTGGAAGACGTCCTCGTGACGGCGCACCCCGGCGAGCGGCTGGTGCCGTGGCCCGAGGGGTCGCGCTACCCGGGGTTCATTTTCGCGCGCGGGGAGACGCCGGAGCAGGTGGAGGCCGCGCTGCGCGCGGCGCACCGCGCGCTGGAATTCGAGCTCACCTAGGCGGCGACGGCCACCACCTCGAGCCAGTTGCGCGGGACGCTCGCGACCCCGAGCTCGTCCATGGTGCGGGCCAGGCCGTGCTCCAAGGCCTCGGCGCCCTGCGCCAGGGGCACGCCGGGCAGGGCGCCCTCGATGAACAACGAAAACCGCCCGATGTCGCGCAGGCTCTCCGCCGTCATCTCCACCGGCACGTACTCGATGGTCGGCGGGGAAAACCCCGCGGCGACGCACAGCCGGCTGTAGTCCTCGGGCGAGAGCCACTGCATGGCCGTGGCGCGTCCCTCGTGCGTGTGCTGCACGGCGACGCCGCGCTCCCGCAGCCATTGCACCGATCGGACGATCCAGCGCCGCCAGAAGCCCGCCGTCCCTTCGCGGTAGGCCCCGGCGAAGAACGTGGTGTTGAACCCCAGCACCCCGCCGCGCCCCAACACCTTGCGGATTTCCGCCATGACCGCGGCCTTGTCGGGCACCAGATGGATGGCGTTGAGAAACACGACCGCGTCGGCCCGCGCCACCAGGCGCGACAGGCACTCGGCGCTTCCCTGCAGGAACTCGGCGATCCGCGCGGACACGGCCGCGCGGGCCTTGGCCAGCGCCGAGGGCTCGGGATCGATGCCGATCACCCGCGCATCCGGCGTATCGCCCAGGCGCTCCACGATCAGCTTCGTGACCGCGCCCGGTCCGCACCCCAGATCCACGATCAGCTTGCGGCCCGGCTCGACCACCCGCTCGACCATCCAGCGGTTGACATCGGTAAAGAACGCATGCCGCGAGAACGGGGCGAACGAGAACTGTTCGGCTTCTGCGCCGTGAGTCATGGGGCCGCCTTACCGCGACGCCATCGGATGGATGCCCAGCGGCCCCAGGTGAACGTCGAGGTTGTGATTCACCCGGTACCCCACGATGCCCGCCGTATCGACGTCGCGGGCGCTCGCCTGGTGGACTCTCTGGCCGTTCACCATGAACGTGACCGTACCGCCCTGGACCGCGATCGAGAGCTCGTTGGTGGCGCGCCCCGTGGCGCTGTCGGCCGTCACCACCGCGTCGTGGGCGGTCCACTCGACGAGCGCGGTGGGCCGCACCTTCTGCCCGGCGCGGCGCCGGATGCTGACCTTGCCATCGTAGGCCCGCACGAGAAAGTAGGTGTATGCCTGACCTTCGCCCGCCAGCTCCCGCCCCCCGATCAGAATCCCGTAGGCCTCGGGATGCTCCGGGTTCCGGGTCTGGGTGATCGCCGTCACCACATGGTAGACACCCGACGCCGTGTCGGCCTCGCGCCAGAAGATGGCGGCCGGTCCCATCGTCGCGTGGTAGCCGTCGCCCATCGCCGCGAATTTGACGTTCTCGAGCGACGGCGCCTGATTGGTGCGGGTGCTCCAGTCCGTCTGGGCGTGCCAGCCGGGCGGGAGGGCGCCGCCACCGGGCACCGACCGGTCGGGGTCCGCCTGGGCGCCGAGGACGGCAGGTACGGCGGCGGCGAGGAGCGCGGGCAGCATGCAACGAGGTCCTGACATAGGGTGTGGTGCCCTCGGGAACGGGGAACGGGAGCCGGGCGTTAGCAGGATGGCTCCCGCCGACAAATCTAAGTGACGCATCCGGAACGTCTTAGTCAAGAGGCCGAGCGCGGCCTCATCCGGCGCCTCAAGGGGCGCGATGCCAGGGCGCTGGAAGAGTTATACGACGCACTGGCTCCATGGGTCCTGGGCGTCGCCTACCGCGTTTTGCGGGACGAGGGCGAGGCCGAGGAGGTGTTGAGCGACGTCTTTGTCCAGGTGTGGCGGCGCATCGACCAGCACGATGCCCGGCGCGGGCCCCTGGTCCCCTGGGTCTTGTCCATCGCCCGGCACCGGGCGCTCGACGTGTTGCGGCAGCGGCGGCGCTGGTGGCGCAAGGCGGAGCGGTGGGAGCGGGCGCGCGAGGTGGAGGAGGGAGACGCCGTGCCGCCGCCGTCGCCGCACGAGGCTTCCGTGCCCGGATGGCCGGTGCACCAGGAGGTGCACCGCGCCCTGGCGGCCCTGCCGGAAGAACAGCGCCGCGTGGTGATTCTGGCGTACTTCGAGGGGCTCACGCACTCCGAGATCGCCCGGCGGACGGGCCAGCCGCTGGGCACCGTGAAGACCCGGCTGCGGCTGGCGCAGGGGCGGCTCGCGGAGGCGCTTCACCACCTGAAGGATTGGTTGCCGTGATCGATTGGCTGGGCATGGGCGCGCGGCCGGTGGTGCCGCGTGCCGAGCTGAAGGCGGACG